>DASUTR010000228.1:0-6625 GCA_036374535.1 Polyangiaceae bacterium | reverse complement strand
GGCCCGGCGCGTCGAAACCCCAAATGGGGTTCGGGCGATCGCGCTGCATCACCATGTGATCGGCGAACAGTGCCGGCACGGCGAAGGCGACCGGGCTCGCGTCCCGAGCTGCGGCGGGCGGCGGCGAGGGCTCGACGGGCGATCGTTCGGGCCCCCTCGGAGCCGCCGAACACGCGAGACACCACGAGACGAACAACCAAGACGCCGTCCTCATGGGGCGACCGCTACCATGAAACCCACGAAAGCCGCCCATTCGACCGGGCGGCCGCGCGGGCCTCTCACGCCGGGGCATCGAGGACGCTCGGGGCCCCCGGTGCGCGGGAAAAAACCCTGGTTTGACGGCCCCCCGGTCACGAGGCACGCTCAAGCGGCTGGGCTCAATGCGCGCGCTCGTCTGCCTCTCAGGCCTTGCTCTTCTTGCCCTCGCGTGCTCGAGCGGAAACACGACCGCACCCGCCGGCCCGCCGAGCGGAGGAACCGGCGGTACATCGGGTAGCGCGGGAAGCGGCACGGGCGGAAGCACCGGCGGCACCGGCGGCACTATGACGTGCTCGCCGAACGGCAGCGGCGCGGCGGCGCCCAATTGCAGTGGGGTTCAAAATGGACCGGCGCCGCTCCGACTGCTCACGCACGTGCAGTACGACAATACCGTCGAGGATCTGCTCGGCGACACGAGCCGGCCCTCGCGACGATTCCCCGCCGAGAACGAAGTGCTCGGTTATCGAAACAACGTCGCCGCGAACCAGGTGAACCCGCGCTCGGTGGAAGCCTTCCAGGCGGCCGCCGAAGCGCTCTCCGTCACGGCGGTGACGAACCGGCTCGAAACCATCGCACCGTGCGCCGGCGGCGACGAGGCCGAATGCGGTCGCGCCTTCGTGCGTAGCTTCGGCGAGCGCGCCTTCCGGCGCCCGCTCGCGAGCGACGAAACGGCGATTTTCGATACCATCTTCACGGCGCAGCTGCCGAAGGGCTACGCGAAAGCCGTCGAGGTGGTGCTGCAGGTGATGCTGCAGTCGCCTCAGTTCCTGTACCGCGTCGACGCGATGCCGGCGACGCCCGAGACCGGCTCCGTCCTGCTCGGCCCGTACGAGATGGCGTCTCGGCTTTCGTACTTCCTCACGAACTCGATGCCCGACGCCGAGCTCATGCAGAAGGCCGCCGCCGGAGCTCTCGCGACCGACGCCGAGCTCGAAGCGCAAGCGCGACGGCTCATCGAGACACCGCGCGCGCGAGCCATGGCGCAAGACTTCGTGGACCAGTGGCTCGGACTCGCGCGGCTCGAAGGCGCCGCGCGCGAAGCAGAAGACGTGCCGTACGCCGCGACGGAGCTCACGCCCGATTTCCAGGCGTCGCTCCAGGCATTCACCGACAGCGTGCTGTTCGAGCCGGGCGGCAACGTCGAGGCGCTGTTCACGTCGCCGAAGATGTTCCTTACCGAGAAGCTCGCCAGTATTTTCGGCGTGACTTCCACGGGCCCCATGACGGAAGTCGAGGCTCCGGCCGAGCGCGCCGGGTTGCTGACGCAGCCGGCCATCATGGCGCTGTTCGCGCACGCCGATCAGACCGCGCCCGTGCTGCGCGGCGCGTTCGTGCGGGATCGCATCCTGTGCCTTCCCGTCCAGGCTCCGCCGCCCGACGTGAACAACACGCCCCCGAACGTCGATCCGAACTCGACGACGCGCGAACGCTTCGCCCAGCACACTGCCGACGAAAAATGCAGCGGGTGTCACGCTGCCATCGACAGCACGGGCTTCGGCTTCGAGCGCTACGACCAGTTCGGCCGTTACCGCCCGACCGAGAACGGCCTCGCGGTCGACGAGTCGGGCGAGATGATGGAGAGCTGCGACTCGAGCCTCGACGGAACCTATGCGGGCGCCGCGGAGCTCGCGCAACGCATCGCAAAGAGCCAGCTCACGCGCGAATGCCTCGCGACGCAGTGGTACCGCTACGCCATGGGCCGCATCGAGGACGCGAACGATCGCTGCAGCCTCGACGGCGTCAAAGAGCGCTTCAACACCGCCAACGGCGAGTTCCGCGAGCTGTTCGTGGCAATCGCGCTGAGCGAAGGCTTCCGCTACCGCGCGGCCCAGGAGGTCGGACCATGAGCCGCCGCCGCCTACTCGATCGACGACGCTTCATCCAAGCCGCGGGCGGCATGACGCTCGCACTTCCGCTCCTGTCGTCGCTTCGCGCGCGCGGAACGCCCGCCGCGTTCCCGAAGCGCCTCGTCACGATGTACACGCCGAACGGGCAGATCACGGACGCCTGGCACCCGAAAACGGTGAACAGCGAGACCGATTTCGTCCTGAACGAGTGCCACGAGCCGCTCGCCGCTCACAAGGAGCGCATGGTGCTCTTCGAGGGCATCGATCTGTCGATCGCCGACCAGGTCATGTCCGAAGGCGGCGGCCCCGGCGGGCCGCACCAGCGCGGCATCGGCGCGCTCTACACCGGCCAGCACCTTCAGACGGGACAGTTCACGGACGGATGCGGCTCCCAAGCCGGCTGGGCGAACGGCATCAGCCTCGATCAAGAAGTCGCGAACCGCATCGGCAGCGAATCGCTCTTCAAGAGCCTCGAGCTCGGCATCCGCGCGACCGAAAACGACGTGCAGGGACGCATCGCCTACTCGGCGGCGGGGGCGCCGCTGCCCCCCATGCTCACGCCGTTCGACATGTACGATCGGATCTTCAAGGATCTGCCGAACGCGCCCGCGGACGGCGGCGCGCCGCCGGAAGATCCGCAGATCGCGCAGCGACGCAGCGTTCTCCAGTCGGTAAACCAGCAGGTCGCCTCGCTCCAGAGCAAAGTGTCCGCCGAGGATCGGCAGAAGCTCGGGGCCCACCTCGAGCTCGTGCGCGACATCGAGCGACGGCTGAACCGCATGACGATTCACTGCGAAAAGCCGCCCGTACCGGCGACGCTCGATCCGGTGAGCGAGGTCGACATGCCCGCCATCGCCGACGCGGAGATCGACCTCCTCGCGCTCGCGTTCGCTTGCGACCTCTCGCGCGTGGCGAGCATCACGGTTTCCACGGGCAAGAACCTCGTGCGTTACCCGTGGCTCAGCTACACGAACTCGGCGGGGGAAACGGTGCGAAGCGAGATGGAGGGGCATCCCCTTTCGCACATGCAGCAGAGTGATCCGAACGCCCGTGCGGAGTTCGTGGCGCGCGCTCGCTGGCATGCCGGGATCGTCGCGCGGCTCTTCGACAAGCTCGCGCAGATCCCCGAAGGCGCGGGCACGGCCGCCGACAACACGCTGCTCGTCTGGTGCAGCGAAGTGAGCCAGGGCGATACGCACTCGCACGTCAACATGCCCTTCCTCGTCATGGGCGGCGGCTGGCACTTCCAGACGGGCCGCTACATCCAGTGCCCGACCGGCACCTCGCACGGCAAGCTCCTCGTCTCCATCCTGAACGCCATGGGCGTCGAGGCGAACACGTTCGGCGTCCCGGAATTCGCCCCCGGCCCCCTCACCGAGCTCGGCGCCTAGCCCCTTCCCCCGACCGGACTCCGGGTCGTACGGGTTTAGTCGATGTCGACGTTGGTCTCGAGCCAGGCGTCGCCGCGGCACGTGTAGCGGGCGAGGCGGAGAGAGGTCGCGGCGGCGGATGCGACGAGCAGCGCCTGGCCGGTCCAAACGGCTCGGGAGCCGCGGGGCGCCATGGCGTTCGGCAGCAGCGCTTCGAGGCGGCCGCGAGGCGAATCGAGCTCGAGTTCGAAGCCTGCGGCTCTCAGCGTTGCGGCTCCGGCGCGGCACTCGAGGCGGAGCGAACGAAGATCGAGGTACTCGACGTCCTCGTCCGCGGCGCCGATGCGTGCGGCGCGGCGATTACCCTGGCACTGGGCGACGAGCCACGCGCTCGACCGCCACGTGAAGGTGCCGACCGGCTCGCAGCCTTCGAGCACGGGATCGGCGCGCGCGTATGCCGGCTCCGGGGTGATGGTGAAGACCGTCGTCACCGGACCGCTTCCCGTCTCCGTGCACACGCCGTAGTGGTAGCGCCCGGGCATGACGACGAGCGACGTCGCATGGTCCGTGCACGGAACGGGCACCGAGAGTGAAACGGGACCCCGCTTCGCGCCTTCCGCTCCGAGCTCGTGGAACGAGAACGCGTAGCACGCCGTTTTTCCCGGCTCGACGCAGGGCGCCTCCTCTCCACGCGCGAAGACGAGCGCCGCGCCGCGCCACGCCGCGACCATGACGTTGCCGTGCGCCGCCGGCGGACCGCGCCACGCCGCGCCGAGCTCGAAAACAGGCGCCCTCGGCGCTGCCCACGTCGCGCGCACGCGCGCCCCGGCGCCCGAACGTTCGAGCCACGCGACCGCCAGCCGTTCGTCGACGAACGCGGCCGAGATGTCCGTCACGTCACCGCCTCGGGCCGCGAGCACGAGCGCGGCGGACCCACGCCGCGTCCCGTCTACATCGAGCTCCACGCGCGCGAGCGCCCCCCTCCCGCCGCCGGAAGGCGCGAGCACGAGCGTGGCGCCGCGCGGCCCGACGACGAGCTCGAACGCCGTGGACGACGCGAGCCGGGAGCCCGCCCGTGCGCTCGGCGTGCTTGCGGACGGCGAAGAAGGCGCGGGCTTCGGCGCTTCGCTGCGGCCGCATGCCAGTGCGGCGAACCAAAGGAAGGCGAACCCGAGCCCGCGCCTCAGGACGCCACCGGGGCGCCCCTCGGCGATCGCAGCGAGCATCGCGTCGAAGCGGGCCTCGCCGAGGCCTCAGGCCGCCTTGGCGAGCAGCTTCTTCGCGAACTCGACGAGCTTTTTCGCGTCGACGTTGAAGGCGCGGATGCCTTCCGAGAGCTTGTCGTTCGCCATGGCGTCTTCGTTCTGCATCCAGCGGAACGTCTTTTCGTCCATGTGGATCTTCTGCGCGTCCGAAGCCTTGGCACGCTCGACCGTGAGCTTCGGCGGGAGCTCGCCCTCGGCTTTCGCGAGCTTTTCGAGGAGATCGGGCGAAATGGTGAGGAGATCGCAACCGGTGAGCTCGATGATTTGCTCGACCTTGCGGAAACTCGCGCCCATGACCTCGGTCTTGTAGCCGAATTTCTTGTAGTAGTCGTAGATGCGCTGCACGCTCGCCACGCCCGGATCCTCGGCGATCGGGATGTCGTCGACTCCCTTCGACTTCTTGTACCAGTCGTAGATCCTGCCGACGAAGGGCGAGATGAGGGTGACCTTCGCTTCGGCGGAAGCGACGGCCTGCGCGAACGAGAAGAGCAGCGTCATGTTGCAGTGAATGCCCTGCTTCTCGAGCTGCTCGGCGGCACGAATGCCCTCCCACGTGGAGCCGAGCTTGATGAGGATTCGCTCGCGCGGAACCTTCTTCGCCTCGTAGAGCTTGATGAACTTCTGCGCCTTCGCGATCGAGCCTTCGACGTCGAACGAGAACGTCGCGTCGACCTCGGTGGAAACGCGGCCTTCCACGATCTTGAGGATCTCGCAGCCGAAGTTCACGGCGAGCTCGTCCATGAAGTTCGCGGCCTTTTCCTCCTCGCTTCCTCCCTGTTTCGCCGCGGACGCGATGGCCGCGTCGACGAGGTGCCGATACGCCTCCATCTGCGCTGCCTTGAGCAACAGCGACGGATTCGTCGTCGCATCGCGAGGTTTGTACTTCTTCATCGCTTCGAGATCGCCGGTATCGGCGACGACGACGGTGGACTTGCGGAGCGAGTCGAGCTGGGACATGGCGTTTCTCCGCGTATCCTGCTCCCCATGGGGCGCGAGAGCAAGGGTTCGACAAACTCCTTGACCGTCATTAGCTTGTCGCCAATGGCTGACATATTGGGCTCGAGGCCTCCGCCGCCGAACGCGTCGAGACCGCCTTCGACCAAGGGTTCGGGGCCCGAAACCCCTCCGACGCGGCCCGGCGTGCGCGGCATGATCTTGCTCGCGTTCTTGCTCACCGCGGTCTGGATGTGGACGCATTTCGCCTCGAACGAAGCGGAGCTGCCTTCGATTTCGTACACGCAGTTCTACGCCGCGCTCGAAGCCAAAAATGTCGAGAGCCTGACGATCAAGGGGCAAACGGTCACGGGTAAGGTCCGGCAGCCGCTCACCGTCGCCGGCAGAAAGACGAACGCGTTCCGCACGTTGCTCCCACCTCAAGACGACAACGAGTTCGTTCCGCTGTTGCGCAAACAGGGCGTCCAGGTGGACGTAAAGAGCGAAGAGCAGCCGGTCGCCGTTCAAATCCTGCTTTCGGTCCTGCCCTTCGTGCTCCTCGTGGGCCTCTGGGTGTGGGTTTCGCGGCGCGCGCAGTCGATGATGACCTCGGGCGGTGGACCCCTCGGAGGAATGATGCGCGGCCGCACGCGTCGCTTCGAGAAGGAGGGTCAGGTTCCGGTTCGTTTCGATGACGTGGCCGGACTCAAGTCGGCCAAGCAGGACCTCCTGGAAATCGTGCAGTTCCTGAAGGAGCCGGAGCGGTTTCGGCGACTCGGCGGCAAGGTTCCGCGCGGCGTCTTGCTCGTCGGGCCGCCCGGGACGGGCAAGACGCTGCTCGCGCGCGCCGTCGCGGGCGAGGCGGGCGTTCCCTTCTTTTCCATCAACGGCTCGGAGTTCATCGAGCTCTTCGTCGGCGTGGGCGCGTCCCGCGTGCGTGAGCTGTTCGAGG
>DASUTR010000227.1:0-6226 GCA_036374535.1 Polyangiaceae bacterium | reverse complement strand
CGCCCGTCGAGCCCTCGCCGCCGCCCGCCGCAGCTCGGGACGCGAGCCCGGTCGCCTTCGCCGTGCCGGCACTGTTCGCCGATCACATGGTGATGCAGCGCGATCGCCCGAACCCCATTTGGGGTTTCGACGCGCCGGGCCGGACCGTCACCGTGTCGATCGACGGAAACGCCCAGAGCGTGCGCGCCGACGAAAACGGGCGCTGGCGCGCGACGCTCCCGCCGTTTCCCGCCGGAGGTCCGCACGTCCTCACCGTCGAGGGAACCGAGACGCGACGTATCGAAGACGTCCTCTTCGGAGAGGTGTGGCTCGCCTCGGGCCAATCGAACATGGAGTGGCCGCTCGCGCGCGCAGGCGACGCCGACAAGGTGATCCCGGGGGCATCACAGCCTGGCCTTCGTATGTTCACCGTCGAGAAGGCGACCGCGGGCGCACCGGCGCTCGACGTGAAGGGCTCGTGGCAGGTGTCGTCTCCGGAAACCGCGCCGCGTTTTTCCGCGGTCGCCTATTTCTTCGCCGAAAAGGTGCGCGCGACGCTCGGCGTTCCGGTCGGGATCATTCATTCGTCGTGGGGCGGCACGCCGGCCGAAGCGTGGACGTCGCGCGTCGCGCTGGCATCGCGTCCCGAGACGAAGCCGCTCGCCGAGCGCTACGCCGCCGTGACGAGCGCCGACGCCGAGGAGGCGTACCGGCGCGAGAAGCAAGCGTGGCACGACAAGGTCTACTGCAAGGACCCCGGGAACAAGGGCTTCGCGCTCCGCTACGCCGACGCGGAGTTCGACGACTCGAAATGGAAGGAGCTCGAGGCGCCCGGGCTCTGGCAAGATCAAGGCCTCGCCATCAACGGCGCCGTCTGGCTGCGCCGCGCGTTCGAAGTGAAGACTGCCGACGTAAAGGGTGACTTCGAGCTCGAGCTCGGCCCGGTCGACGACTTCGACGAGACGTACGTGAACGGAGCGAAGGTGGGCGGCATGGGGCCCGGCGAGCCGGACGCCTGGCGCACGCCGCGCCGCTATCGCGTACCCGCGGCGGTGCTCAAGCCGGGACGAAATGTCGTCGCCGTGCGCGTATTCGACCACTTCGGCGGCGGTGGTTTTCACGGCGCGCCGACCGAGATGCGCGTCTTTCCGAGCGCTCGCCCGAAAGCCGCGCAGTCGCTCGCGGGTCGCTGGCGCTACACCGTCGAGTGGAGCGTCCCGTTCCCCAAGGATTTGCTGGGTAAAGAGCCGCCGCCGCCCGCGGGTCCGAGCAACCAGAACTCTCCCGGCGTGCTCTTCGACGGCATGATCGCTCCGCTCGTTCCCTACGGAATCCGGGGCACGATTTGGTATCAGGGCGAGTCGAACGTCGGGCGTGCCGCCGAGTATCGCGTGCTCTTGCCGACGCTCATCGCCGACTGGCGCTCGCGGTTCGGCAACGAGTTTCCGTTCTACGTCGTCCAGCTCGCGAATTTTCTCGCTCGCAGCCCCGCGCCCCAGGAGAGCGCATGGGCGGAGCTTCGCGACGCGCAAGCGAGTGTCGCGGCCGGCGTGCCCGGCGTGGGTCTCGCCGTCACGATCGACATCGGCGAGGGCGCGGACATCCATCCGAAGAACAAGCGCGACGTGGGCGAACGCCTCGCGCGCCTCGCGCTCGCGAAGACTTACGCGAAGCCCGTCGAGCACTCCGGTCCGGCGGTAGAGCGCGCGAAGCTCGCCGGCGAGGAGGTCCGCATCACGTTCGCGCACGCGACGGGCGGCCTGAAGCTCACGCAGGGCTCGAAAAAGCCGGTGGGTTTCGCGCTCGCCGGTGTCGACAAGAAGTTCGTCTGGGCCGACGCGAAGCTCGACGGCACGACCGTCGTGCTCAAGGCCAAGGGCGTGCGCGAGCCGCATTGGGTCCGCTACGCCTGGGCCGACAACCCCGAAGTAAACCTGGTCAACGCCGACCTGCTGCCGGCCGTCCCGTTCGAAGCCCACGTGAACCCGACGAAGTAGCCCTGTACACGTCGTACGCTCACCACGAAAATTCCTGATAGCGGTCTTCCCCCGCCCCTCTGGCGCCTTCGCGGTAAAAAATCCGAACGTACGCCGAGCTCAGGGCGTCTGGCGGAGGGTGATTTCGAGCTTGTTCATTTCCATGGCTTCGAGCTCGTTCACGAAGGTGTCGACGCGAGGTTTTTCGCCCGGGGGTTGGCCCGCCGCGAGGGCGCGCAGGAAATAGGGCGGAGCGATGCGTATGAGGAGGCGCACGGTGAGGCGCGCGGGGGCGGCGTCGGGAGCGAAGGTGAAGGTGTAGGGGAAGCTCGCGCTTTCACCGGGGATCAGCGGCACGGTGAACTTCTTCGTGGCGGGGCGGAGCCGCGGCACGGGACCGGCGTCGAGGAACTGGAGCACGACTTCCTTTGCTCCCCGTGCGGGCTCGATGAGATTTTCGCCGCGCACGCCGAGCTTCGGGTTTCCGGCGGCGTCGCGCGCGATGGTGATGCGATCGACGAGCTGTTGCTGGAAGTTCACGAGCTGTGCGTCGGAGCGCCGGCAGCCGACGATGAACGGACGCATGGGGCTTTCGCGGTCGTCCACGACGCTCGCGTCGCAGAGGTCATCCGCGACGTTTTCGAGCACGCCCGATTGCGCGAGCACGCGTCCGCCGCGGTCGCGCACGATGACTTCGAGCCACATCTGCCGTACGAACGCGAAGCCGCCCGGCAAATTGTGCCCCGTACCGGTGTTCGTGATGTCGACGCTGAACGCGAGGCTTCCGGGGTTTTGCGCGAATTTCTCCTTCGGCACCGTGACGGTCGCGGCGCGGCGCAGGAGTCCCTCGCGCCGCGAGCGCGTCGCTTCGCGCGACTTCGGCACGTCGAGCGGGTAGTCGACGGCGACGAACGAGTGGTCGTGGAGCACGCGCTCGGGCGCGTCTCGATCTTGCTCGAACGGTACGTTCGCGCCGTCGGCGGCGCGCCCCTTGCCCTTCGCGGGCATGTGGCAGTCGAGGCACGTCGCGCCGCCGCCCGATTGCGCGTAGAGCTCCCACTCGTCGTAAAGCGTCTGCAGCACGAGATCGACGCCGCGGTCGAAGCGCCCGTCGCCGTTCTTGTCGTACTGCACCGAGTGGCAGTTCTGGCAGAGCGTGTCGGGGCGGCGAAACACTTCGCCGCGCTCGCTCCGATGGAACGCGTTGCCGACGGGATCGGCGATGGGCCCGTAGTAGGTGCGTCCGGCCTGGAGGCCGTCGAGAAAGCGCGAAAGTCCGGCGCCGCCCGTGTGCGATTTTCCCTGCCATTGATGGCACACCGCGCACGAGATGCCGTCGTCGAGGAGCGCACGGTCCGAGGCCGGTCCCGCGGGGAGCGGAAGCGTGTTGCCTTCGCTCAAAAGCACGCCGACGGGCCCGTGGCACGTCACGCACACGCGCTTCGGGTCCGGGTCTTTCGCGCCGGCCAGAATGCGCGCGGCGACCTGGTTGTTCTGCGCGATCATGATCGGGCTCGTCATGGCGTGCGCGTGCATCGAGTGCCGCCACTCCTCGTAGATGCCGGCGTGGCAGCCCGCGCACGAGGTCGACGGCTCGAACCCGCCGAGCGCCGAGCCCCCGAAAGCGCCAGGCTCGAGCGTCTTCGCCGGCAAATCGAGCGCGAAGACGACGTGGAGCGGGACGAGCAAGAGAAAGAGCAGGCTCACCGGGACGTGCACGACGCGGAGGCCCTGCAGCAGCCTGAGGGCGCGCGCCTGTTTGCGCTCGCGGACGAGCGCGTCGAGGCGCGTCGCCGCCAGCGCTGCGAGCTCGGAGAACGGCGCCTGCTCGTCGGGCCCGAGCGTCGCGAGCGCGTGAGCGAGCTCGGCGGGGGGAGGCGTGCGCGCCATGACCCAGGCCGTGAGCTCGCGGAAGCGCGGCGAACGCCCGGCCGCGATCTTTTCGATCTCGACGAGGCACGCTTCGGCGCGCGCGCGGCTCGCCACTTGCGAATAGTTGCCGAGGTCTCGCGCTGCGCCGGGCGGGACCGCCGCGTAGAGCACGCGCCAGAGGAGGCCGCTGCCGATCAAGAGCAGAAAGGCGCCGAACAGCAACTTGCCCGTCGACGGTTGGAAGCTCAGCGCGCCGTAGCCGGCGTGGACGCCCGCAGCGACGACGGCGAGGAGTCCGAAGTAGACGTGCCCCCAGAGCCACGCGGCGAGCGTGCTTCGCCCGACGGGCCAGTGCTCCTGAAACCCGCGCTTTCGGAACGCGTAAAGAAAGCTCATGAGCGCGAGGACGATCGAGAGGGCGCCGAGGACGAGCCCGCTCGTCGTGTAGCCGCGGAGAATCGCGCCGAACGCTTCGACGCCGGCCAAGAGTCCGAGATCCACCGCCGCGCCGAGCACGAAGAGCGCGCCGCCCGCCGCGAGTGCGAAGAAGAGCCACGGCCAGTGGCGTTCGAGGAAGCTCCGTTTCCGGCCGAGGTCCGTCACTTCGTGACCAGGCGGCCGGGGTCGACGCGGAAATTCGCGCCCACCGGGCAGGCCGTGACACACGCATAATCCGCGTATCCGGCGCAAAGGTCGCATTTTACGGCCACGCGCTCGACCTTCGGATCCAGGGCGTCGAGCGCGGCTTCGTCCGACGCGCCGCGCGCCAAAAACTCGAGCATGCCGGGCCAGAATCCTCGCTTCTGTTTCTTCACGGCGTGCATGTTGATGTTGCCGTACGGGCAGCGCTCGGCGCACGCCCCGCAGCCGATGCAGTTGTCCTCGACGATCTGGATCTCACCGCTCGGCAAACGGACGATGCCGTTCACGCTGCACAAAAGACAGGCCGGATCCGCGCAGTGCCGGCAGGCGGCCGGGAACATGTAGTGCTCGACCTGAAGCCCGCGGAGCTGCAGCCGGCTCGTGCCGTGGCGCCGCTCGCAGGCCTCGATGCAGTTGTTGCATCCGGTGCAGAGGTTCTGGTCGATGACGAGCACCTCGCGGCCCTTCGCGATCCCCTCTTCGACGAGGACGCCGGCTTCGAAGCGAGCGCGATCGCCCGAGAGTGCGCTCGGGTTCGACGGCCGGCCGGGCGGGCCGGAGGAGCGCGCCTGGGACGGCGCGCCCGGGCCCGAGTAGGACGGTGCCGAATAGCTCGGTCGCCCGTGGGTCGGGGCCGCCGCGGAGTGCGCGCCGTAGGCCCCGTGCGCGAGCGGACTCACTCCGACTTCGTGCGAGCGCGCGAGGCGCTCGGCCTCGTACGCGCTCGCCGAGAGCGCGGCGTAGACCTGGGGGTGGCGCGCGAACAGATTCCCGAGGCTCGCGCCGGGAAAACGCACGACCTCGGTGCGTCCGACGGCCTGAGCGGCGTAACGGTGCTGCGGCTCGCGCGCGAGCAGCGCCGTCAGGCCGAAGAGATCGCCCTCGCGGAAGTAGGTGAGCACGCGATCGCCCGTGCCGTCGTGCTGCAGAGCCCTGAGGAAGCCGGCGCGCACGAGGAAAAAGTCGCGGGGCGCATCGGTCTGCGTGAAGAGATTCTGTCCGGCGGGCACGAGCTCGAGTCGCGCGTTCGTCAAGAGCTCGGCGATGGCCGCTTCGGGCAGCGACCCGAGCGCGCCCGGGCTGCGCGCATGGCTCGAGAGCGCGCGGCGCGCATACAAGAGGTCCATCGTTTCGCCGAAGCGCGGCGACTGCTCCATGAGCCGCAAGACCGCGAGTTTCGGGAGCTCGAGCACCACGCTCGTTTCGCGAGCGATCGCCCCGAACGACTCCGGGCAGTCGCCGAGCACGCCCACTTCTCCGAAGAACGAGCCAGGGCCGAGCACGACGAGGTAGAGGAGCTCCCCCCGCGACCCCGTCGACGTTTGCACGAGCGAGCCCCGGAGAACGACGGCGAGGCGCTCGTAGAATTCTCCCTCCCGAGCCAGGACTTCGTTCGGGCCGAGCAGGCGAAGCGTCGACTGTTGGATGGCGCGCCGCAGGCCCACGACGCCGGCGTCGCGGAAGAGCTCGAGCTCGGAGAGGCCCTGCGCGAGGCCGTCGAGCGAGAAGCCCGAAGGTACGGCGTTCTTCTCGGTCTGCAGCAAGAGCTCGTGGTTCGGGACGGCGTCCTCGACCTTCAGCTTGTTGAAGAGCACCATTTCGGCGCGATTCAGATCGGCCGGGCACGCCGGCACGCACTGTTTGCATTGCGTGCAGGACGAAAGGAACTGGACGACGTTCGACTGGTGGATCGTCGGCAGGTGAACCGCGCGGTTCAGCTCGGCGATGGTGACACTGCGGGATTCGGCGATGGGACA
>DASUTR010000226.1:0-4418 GCA_036374535.1 Polyangiaceae bacterium | reverse complement strand
GAAGCCGAGCTCGGAGACTGGCCGAAGGAAGAGGGTCCTGCGCGTCTCGACGCTCGCGTGGCTCCTTTCGGGCTCGTTCGTCGCCGGCGGCGCTGCGGGGCTCGCGAGCCGGTTGCTCAAAGCGTCGGACGCCGCCGGAGCTCCCGCCCAGAGCTCGCCCGCGCGGCCGCAATCCCGCGCGCCGGTGCCGTATACGGTCGCCGAAACGCTGCTCGACGGCAAGCTCGGCGCGGGATGGGAAGACTGGGGCTGGGGCCGACACGAGCTCGGCGGCGACAAGCCGCCACGCCTCGTCTTCGGAGGCTACGGCGGCATCGTGCTCCGTCGCGCCGAGCTCTCCGGTTACTTCGGCGCGCTCGTGTTCCGGTACCGCGCGCCGGCCTCGTTCGAAAACTTCCTCGAAGTGGCGCTCAAGTACGAACAGCTGGGCGAAAACGTGCTGCCGAAGCTCACGGTGACCCCGGCGATGGTCGCCGACCTCGAGAACGGCTGGAAAGAAGTGCTCGTTCCCTGGAGCGCCCTGAACCCGAAGAATTCACCCATCGATCGCGTGGTCATCCGCGCTTACAGGGCCGTCGGCAACGACTGGGTCGACTTCGACAAGGTGTTTCTCACCAAACCCGACCCGAACAACCGCACGGCGGCGCCGGCGCGCCCGGCCGCTCTCGCCGTCGATTGCTCCACGGCCGGCGCTCGCATCAACCCGCTCATCTACGGCATCGCACGACCCATGGACGAGGGCGGCGAGACGGCGCACCGGCACGGCGGCAACGTGACCTCGCGCCTGAATTGGGACCTCGGGGCCTGGAACACGGGCAACGACTGGTACTTCGAGAACCAACCCGGCGAAGGGCCGGGCAGCGTCTGGAAATGGCTGGATACCGACGCCAAGCGCGGCATCGAGGTCGCGATGGTCGTCCCCATTCTCGGCTGGGTCGCGAAAGACGGCACGTCCGTCGGCTTTCCCCGCTCGAAGTTCGGCGAGCAGCGCGCGTTCGATCCGAACCGGCCGGAGGCGGGTGACGGCCACGATCCGAGCGGAAAGGAGCTCAAGCCCGGCCCTCCGACGCAGACGAGCATCCCCGCGCCGCCCGAGCTCATTCGCAAGTGGATCACCGAAGCGCGCGATCGCGACCGTGCGCGTGGGTCGCGCGGCATCGACATGTACATCCTCGACAACGAGCCGAATCTCTGGAATTCGACGCATCGGGACGTGCATCCGGAGCCGCTCACGTACGACGAGCTCTTGGACAAGACGATCCGCTACGCGAGCGTGATTCGCGAGGTCGACCCCGAGGCGGTGATCGCGGGTCCGGCGGAGTGGGGCTGGTCGGCCTTCCTGATGTCCGCGAAGGATCTCGCGATGGGCTGGCTCGCTCGCCCCGATCGGCGCATGCACGGGGATACGCCGCTGCTCGCTTGGTACCTGCAGAAACTCGCGGAGCACGAAAAGAAGACGGGCCAGCGTCTGCTCGACGTCGTGGACGTGCACTTCTATCCGCAGGCCGCGAACGTCTACGGCAAGGACGCGAAGACCGACAAGGAGACCTCGGCCCTGCGCCTGCGCTCGACGCGGGCGCTGTGGGACCCCGTATACAAAGACGAATCGTGGATCGACGACACGATTCGCTTGATTCCCCGCGTCAAAGACTGGATCGCTCAGAACTATCCGGGCCGCGGGATCTCGCTCGGCGAGTGGAGCTTCGGCGCGGAGCAGCACATCTCGGGAGGCCTCGCGATCGCCGAGGCGCTCGGGCGTTTCGGCCAGCACGGGCTCACGTCGGCGTTCTACTGGGACCGCCTGGAGAAGGGCACGCCCGGCTATTGGGGATTTCGCGCGTTCCGCAACTACGACGGCCGGGGCGCGCACTTTCTCGAGTGGTCGCTGCCCACGAAAGAGACGAACGACGTTTCGCTGTTCGCGTCCCGCGACGAGGGTAAGACGAAGCTCGTCGCGGTTCTCGTCAATCGCGATCCGACCTTCGCGTACCGGGCGACGCTCGACGTGGGCTCGTGCGGGGCTCCCGGCGCGCGGCGGGTCTTCACGTACGAAGCGAACACGCCGGGGTTCGCCGAGCAGAAGGTCGCGAGCGGCGGCGCCGTCGAAGCGCTCGTCCCGCCGTACGGCATCGCCGTCCTCGAGCTCGCGCTCGGACGCTAGGTCGGGCCGCTCGGTTGCCCTGCGGCGGCCGCGACCACCTGCGGGCGCACCCGGCGATCGCTCTCGAGATAGCGCGAGAGCCGGCGGCGCAAGCGCGCGCAGGGCTTTTCGACGACGTAGTAGACGATCGAGCCGAGCCCGACGAGCAGCGCGAACGCGAGGACGCCGCGCACCGCCTGCGGCAACGGTACGTGGCGATCGAACATCCAGAGCGTCGTCGTGTGCATCAGATACATCGAGTACGTAAGCACCCCGAGGTAGCGCACCGGCGCGAGATTCAGCCACGTGAACGGCCAGCGATCGTGGAAGCGGATCGCCGCGACGAAGAACGGAACGAGGCCGAAGCTCTGGAGCGTGTACCGCAGTGTTTGGTCGAAGCGGAACTCGCGGACGACGAGGCTCGCGAGCACGCTGGCGGTCCCGAGGGGGAGCCACAGGGCGAGCAGGCGGCGGTCGTTCACCGAGTCGCGATCGAGCACTGGGTTTTTCCAGATCGCGAGGATGCACCCCGCGATGATCGAATCGACGCGCGTATCCGACGCGACGTACGTGCGCTCCTTGTGGGCGCCGAGCGCGTCGATGAGCACGAAGCGCCACGCGAGCACGAGCAGGCAAATCCCGGCGAGGAACGCGGCCTGGCGCAGCGCCGGCCACTCGAGACGCCGGAGCCAGAGGTAAAGCAACGGAAACAAGAGGTAGAAGTGCTCTTCGACCGCGAGCGACCAGTACACCCAGGTTCCGGGCGCCATGCCGTTCCACCAGCCGTGCTCGACGATCCAATAGTTCGTGACGTGGAGACACTGCGCGGCGACGGCCGCCGGCCAGAGCGTTCCGCCCGTGAGCCCGAGCGCGGTGAGGAGCATCGCGACCGCGAGGACGAGGTAGAACGGCGGGAAGATGCGCAGGATGCGACGCAGGTAGAACTGCTTGAGGCTCACGCCGCCCGTGCGCTCGAATTCGAGCCGAAGGAGCGTCGTGATGAGGTAGCCGCTCAAAAAGAAGAAGAGGCTCAGGCCGAAGTAGCCCGGCACCACTTTTTCGAGTCCTGCGTGGCCGAGGAACACGATCAAAAACGAGATCGCGCGGATCCCGTCGAGCGACGGAATGTGGAATCCGCCTTCGGCGACGGCTACCCCGCGAGATGCGCTCGAGTCCGCCACGGCCCTACCCCGGATCGCTACTCGACCACCACGACGTCGCCGGTTCGCAGCATGAACCCGGCGGCGCCGTTCTCGTTGTTCACGATCGCCTTGTAGGTGAAACGGACACGCCGAAACGTCGGCGTCTGCCGGATGACGTAGATGCGCTCATCGTCCGCGAACTCGCTGAGACCGCCCGCCTTGGCGAGGGCCTGCAGAAGCAGCGGAGGCGGCTCGAGCGCCAGAGTGCCGCCGCTCTTCACCTCTCCGATGACGGTGATGGCCGTGGGCTGCGCCTGTTCGACGTTGACGGTCACGCGCGGCGTGAGAATGAAGCGCTTGAGCTCCGTTTCGAGCTCGCGAGCGAACGCCGCCGGATGCTTGCCGACCGCGACGACCTCGCCGATGAGCCCGATCGCGACCCGGCCGTCGCTCCTCACCCTGAGGCTGCCGCTCAGTCCGTCCTGCTCGTAGACCCTCACCTGAAGCACGTCGCCGACGCCGATGACGTATTCGGCCGCCGGCGCGCTCCATTCCGCGCGCGGCAGGTCCGTGTACCAGATGTACCGATGGCCGCTCGAGCAGCCGAGCAGCAGAGCCGCCGCGAAGAGGAGCGGAAGCACGGCACGACGGGCGCGAAAATCAGCGAGCGACACGCGCCGGATACTAGGCAGACAGCGAGCGGTGTTCAAGGGCAAGGGCAAGTTCGCGGATTGCTGAAACAGGTGGTGGTGGCTAGTGTGGATCACTCGTGAGACGTCCCCTGAAACGCTTTCTCTCGAAGCCGTGGGTTCGTCGACTCGTCGTCGGGCTTTCGCTCGCTTATCCCGTCACGCTGCTCGTCGCGGCGCTCGTGTTTCGTTTCGTGGGGGAGCGCTGGTGGGTGAGCGGCGTGGTCATGTTTCTGCCGCGGCTCGCCTTTGCGTTGCCGCTCCTCGTGCTCGTGCCCCTGCTCGTCGTGCTCGGCGAGCGGCGGGTGCTCTACGCGCAGGCTGCCTCCGTCCTTCTCGTGCTGTTTCCGCTCATGGGGTTCGTGTTGCCGGGCCCGGCGCCTGCGACGAGCGGCCCCGTCCTTCGGCTGTTGAGCTTCAACGTGAACTCGCTCTTCGCCGGTCCCG
>DASUTR010000225.1:0-11179 GCA_036374535.1 Polyangiaceae bacterium | reverse complement strand
GTTCGTAGTTCCGCTCGGTGTCGGCGCGCACCTCGAGTACTGGGGCATTCCGCTCGACCGCATCGTCGAGCTCGATTGGTGGGAAAAAGCGAGCTTCGGCACGCTGCAAATCGTGAGCACGCCCGCCCGCCACGCCTCCGGCCGGCACCTCTTCGATCAAGGTGCGACGCTGTGGTCGAGCTACGCTTTCCTCGGCGAGAAGCACCGCGTCTGGTTCTCGGGCGACACGGGACTGTTCCCGGCGATGAAGGAGATCGGCGAACGCTTCGGTCCCTTCGATCTCACGATGATCGAGACGGGCCAGTACCACCAGGCGTGGCCGGACTGGCACATCGGCCCCGAACAAGCCGTGAGGGCGCACGGCATGCTGCGCGGCAACGTGCTGCTCCCCATCCACTGGGGTCTCTTCACCCTCGCGTACCACGGCTGGACCGAGCCCGGAGAACGCACGCTCGCTGCCGCGGAAGCCGCCGAGGTTCCCATCCTGCTCCCGAAGCCCGGTCAAAGCGTCGAGCCGGCATCCCCGCCCGCAACGGCGCGCTGGTGGCCGAGCCTGCCGTGGACGAACGGGACGGACGACCCGATCGTATCGACCAAGGTGAACTAACCATGAAAGTCGTCTTGTTCGGCGCGACGGGGATGATCGGTCAGGGTGTGCTGCGGCAGTGCCTGCTCGAGCCCGAAGTGACGGCGGTGCTGAGCGTCGCGCGGCGCACGACGGGCAAGAGTGCGCCGAAGCTCCGGGAGCTCGTCGTCGACGACTTCACGGACTTCTCGCCGATCGCGGACGAGCTCACCGGCTACGACGCGTGCTTTTTCTGCCTCGGCGTCTCGTCGGCGGGCATGAGCGAAGCCGACTACACGCGCGTGACCTACGACGTAGCCGTCGCGGCCGGTCGGACGCTGCTCGAGCAAAACCCGAATCTCACGTTCGTGTTCGTCTCGGGCGCCGGGACCGACAGCACCGAACGCGGAAGCACGATGTGGGCGCGCGTGAAGGGCCGCGCCGAAAACGCGATTCTGGCGATGCCGTTCAAGGCGTCTTACGTGATGCGGCCGGCAGCGATAATGCCCGTGCACGGCGAACGTTCGCGCGCCACCGTCACGCGCGTCGGTTACGCGGCGCTCGGCTGGCTGCTCCCCGTCGTGAAGATGCTCTATCCGCGAGGCGTGACGACCACCGAGCGCCTCGGGCTCGCGATGCTCGAACTCGTGAAGCACGGCTCGTCGAAGCGCGTTCTCGAGAGCGGCGACATCGACGAGCTCGGTCGACAAGCCGAGCTCGAGCCGAGTTGAACGAACTCGGCCGCTCGAACGAAATGGAAATTGCGTTCGTCGCAATCGTCTTGACTCTCCGGCAAAGATCGGTCAGAAAGTCCGGGCGCTGCACGGCTCCCGATTTCACCTTGGTGGGAGCGGGCGCCGAGCGAGAGAGGAGACGATGCTGATGCAGAAAAATTCATTCGCACATTTCGTGATCGTCTCCGCGGTCCGCCGTTAGGCGGCCTCGGCCAAGCCTGCGCGACTCGCAAGCGTCGTGGCACCGGCGCTGTCCGGTGTGCGCGGCGGGCTTCGTCGTGCGACCGAACGCCGCCCGCGGATCGCGCAAAATTCGCAGATTTCCCCTAATTCCATGCCGTTTCCGCGCGACGCGGTATCGGCCCTTCGTTCCATGGCCCACTTCGAAAAACGGTCGCGGGACGGCTCCTTGCGCGCCGCCGGCTTTCGCAGCTTGCGGCTCGAAGAGCTCTTTCGCGAAGAAATGAATTTTCTCCTCGACGGCGAGGTCAGCGACCCGCGTCTCGAGGACACGCGCGTCACGCGCGTCGAGCTGTCACGCGACGGCTCGCGGGCGCGCATCTGGTTCGCCAAGACGTCGAGCGACGTTCCGCATACGCCGGACGAAACGCGCGCGGCGTTCGAAGGCGCGTCCGGATTCTTCCGCAGCCGCCTGTGCGACGCGTTGTCGCTCAAGCGCGTGCCCGAGCTACGCTTCCGTCACGATCCGGCGCTCGTCACCCACACCGATCCTTACGAGTAGTCATCGAGGCACCTCATGCCCTGCACCATCATCAAAGGCGAGCGCGTTCCGATTCGCTTGTGGGCTCGACCGCACGAGGTCGAGTCGGACGCGCTCACGCAGCTCAAGGCGGTCGCAAGCCTGCCGTGGGTCGCCCATCACGTCGCGGTGATGCCCGACGTGCACGTCGGCAAGGGCGCGACGGTCGGGTCGGTCATTGCGCTGCGTGGCGCGGTCGCGCCGGCCGCGGTCGGCGTCGACATCGGGTGCGGCATGGCCGCCGTGAAGACGAGCCTCACCGCCGATGACTTGCCCGACGACCTCAAGCGCCTGCGGCTCGAGATCGAAGGCACGATACCGGTCGGTCCGCGAGCGCACGACGAGGCCGTGTGGGAAAAGGCAAATGCGGAGCTCCTCGCGCGCGGCAAGGCGCTGATGGGGCGCTTCGGAGAGCTCACCCTCGACGTGCAGCGCTTCGGCGGTCGAGCGACGACGCAGATCGGCACGCTCGGCGGGGGCAACCACTTCATCGAGGTGTGTCTCGACTCGGAAGAGCGCGTGTGGCTCATGTTGCATTCGGGTAGCCGCCACATCGGCAAGACGCTCGCCGAGATCCACATGGAAAAGGCGCGCGGGCTCTTCCACAACCGCTCGCTTCCGGACCGCGATCTCGCCGTTTTTCTGGCGGGCTCACCCCAGTTCGACGCGTACCGGCGCGACCTTTACTGGGCGCAGGAGTACGCGGCGTTCAATCGCGCGGTCATGCTCGAGCTCTTGAAGAACGTCTTGAAGAAGTTCTTTCCGCGCGTCATCTTCGACGAGCCGGTGTCGTGTCACCACAACTACGTCGCCGAAGAGCATCACTTCGGGGAAGAGCTGCTCGTCACGCGCAAGGGCGCGATCCGCGCGGGAGCCGGCGAGCTCGGCATCATCCCGGGCTCCATGGGCACGAAGTCGTACATCGTACGCGGCAAGGGCAATCCGCTCGCGTTCGAGTCGGCGTCCCACGGCGCCGGGCGCCGCATGAGCCGCGGACAGGCGAAGAAGAGCTTCACGCTGCGCGACCTCGCGCGGCAGACCGAGGGCGTCGAGTGTCGCAAGGACGCGGGCGTGCTGGACGAGGCGCCGAAAGCCTACAAGAACATCGAGCGCGTGATGGAGCTCCAGGACGACCTCGTCGAGATCGTCCAGGAGCTCAAGCAGGTGGTCTGCGTAAAAGGCTGACTCAGAGCGGGCAGACGCTCTTGCACTCGCCGCTGATGCACGCGACCTCGGCGCAGCTCATATCGGGGCAGTAGCGGCAAATATCGTCCACGACGCAGTCGCGAGCGGTCATGCACTCGGGCTCGGGCGGATCGAACGGCGGGCAGACCAATTCGCACCGACCGCTGAGGCACTCCATCGGCGCGCACGTACCTCCCGGGCACATGCGACAGAGGTCCACCTCCGGGCAGTCTCTGGCCGTCTCGCACTCGTCGGCGCAGCGCGGCGCTTCGGCCACGCAACGTCCGTCGGCGTTGCACATGAAGGCCACGTCGCCGTTCATGCCGCAGTCCGCCTCCGTACAGCCGGGGTTACACGGATCGCCGCAGGCGCGATCGGCGCACGGATCGTTACCGCCACAGCCGGGCCAACCCGTCGTGCAGCGACCCATGACGCACTCCGCCTGCGGGCACGACGTGGTGCCGTCGGGACACATCTGGCACGGCGCGCCGATCATCGAGCAGTCGGAGCTCGACCGGCACTCCGTTTGGCAGGTCGGATACTGCGAAACGCAGCGACCCATCAGACACTCGCTTTTCGGGCATTGTGTCGTCCCGTCAGCACACATCTGGCACGGAACGTCGAGGACAGGACAGTCCATCGAGGTTTCGCACTGATTTTCGCAAACGGGGAACGTCACCTCGCACGTACCCTCGGCGCTGCAGAAACGAACCGCCGTGTCGCAGGGAATGCCCATCCCGCCCGGAGCCTCCGGCTCGCCGGTGGGGGAGCACGTGGAACATTCGGCGCCGCAAGGCTTTCCGGCACAGGGGTTCGTCATGCTCCCCGCAGTGCCTCCGGTTCCCGCCGTACCCGCGCTGCCGGCCGTGCCGCCCGAGCCACCCCGCATCGAGCTGCCGCCACGACCCGCGGTGCCGCCGCTTTCGTCGTCGCCCGCCTCACCACCGGCGCCGCCCTCTTCGCCGCCGATCGAGGTCATGCCGTTGCACGCGCCCACCACGAGAAAAACGCCCGCCAGTGCGGGGAAGTGTCGAAGTTTCATGTCGTTCCTCTACCCTTTCGAAGGGCCATCCCCGAAAAGGGGTACGGCCGATCACTTTTTCTTGCCGACATCGTCCTCGAGAACCTGGCGGGCCCGTGCGGCATGGGGGCTCCGCGGAAAACGGCGGATGCTCTCCTCGGCCACGGCGCGCGCGCGGTCGACGTCGCCCGCGGCGAGATGCGACTCGAGACGCAGGTAGAGCACCTCGGGCAGGAGCCGCGGGTCGGGGAACGCCTTTTCGTAACCGCTCAGCGCTTCGAGCGCGCGGCCCGGGTTTCCGCTTCCGAGCGCGGCTCGCGCTCGGTCAACGAGCTCGACTTCGGCGGCGAGCGGCGCGCGGCGCTCCTCGACGTCGTCTACCGCGCGCGCCGGGGCGGGCGGCGGGGCGAGGGATTTCTGCGCGTCGCCGTCGTTTTCTTCCGCCGCGGCTCGCACCGACTTCTCGTCGAGCTTCGGACGCTCGGCAGCGGGAAGAGCGGGGGGCGCCGCGACGTGAACGGGCGGCGGGAGCTCGAGGGACGTTCGCTCGAGCGGCGCGACTCCATGCGTGACACCCGCGACCACGAACCCGCCGACCGCCCCCATGCCGAGCCACTTCATCACGCTGCCGAACGACACGAGCGTCGCGCTGCTCTTCGCGACCGTGCTCGCCGTCAGGCCCGCGCCGGCGACGCCGCTCGTCACGGCGACGACCGCGGCGCCCGCGCCCAGCGCCGCGAGCGTCCGCGCGAGCGCTTCGTCGCTCGGTCGTTCGTCGCGACCGGCGCTGAAGAGCGTCAGGCCGAGCGAGCTCGCTCCGTAGAAAGCCGAAGGGCGTTCTTCGTCCGTCATTTGAGTTTCTCCGTCGTCGTGAGTCCGCGAGTGTGGGCGAGCCGGGCCTCGAAGCGGCGCAGGCGCTCGCCGAAGAGCTCGCGCGCCCGGCGCAAGCGTGACGCCGCCGTGCCCACGGGCACGCCGATGACCTCGGCGATTTCCGCGGCCGAGAGCTCGTCGATCTCGTGCAGGACGAGCACGGCTCGGAGGTCGAGCGGCAACGTGTCGAGCAACGAATCGAGGAGCTCGCGCGCCCGCCGCCGGTCGAGCAGATCCTCGATGCTCGGCGCTCCGTCCGGGTCGGGCTCGACCTCGGCGCCGAGGTCCTCGCGGCGGCGTTCGACGCTGCGCCGGGTCTTGAGCGCGACGTGGAGGGCCGTCGTGTATAGGAACGAGCGCTCGCGACCGGGCAGCAAGTCCGCGAAACGCTGCGCTGCCACGAGGAACACCTGCTGCGCGGCGTCGTCGGCGTCGCCCTCCGGCAGCCCGAGGCGCCGTAGAAGGCGCCAAACGAAGCGAAATTCGGTGCGAACGAGCTCCGAAACGTCGCTTTGTCGCAATCCCGAGGCCGACGTCGCCGGTAGCCCGTCGGAAACCGCGGGATCCATCAAGGCCGAGCGCTGCTCTGCCACCACCTCGGTGTATCCCCGAGCGGTGGTTCGGTCGATCACGGAAAGCGCCAGGCCACCCCGAACGCCGCGCCGGCCCCCACGGGCGGCACGACGAACACGTCCTGGCGAGGCCCCTCGAAGTAGAACTCGTGGCGGACGAGCGGCACGCCGAGCTCTCCCTGCGCAAAAAACACGAGCGTGTCCGAGAGCGTCCAGTCGAGACGGAGCGTCGGTACCAGATCCGCCCAGACGATGGTGCTGCTCTTCGTCGGCTCGACGGAGCTCACGTCGCCTTCACCCCGCAAGGTGCCGAGGCCGACTGCGATGCACGGCACGACGCGAAAGCCCCCGCCGAGCAGCGCGGCGACCGGGCATCCCTCGATACGCCCGAGCAATGCCGTAAAATCTCCGCGCCGGTACGCCTGCGCGTCGAGCGGGACGAGCTCGCTCGACGTCGCGCGGAGCAGCGTGAGTCTGCCGCTCGCGCCCGCGTACGCGCCGACTTCTGCGAACACACCGATGCTCGTCGCGATCGGTGGGCCGAGCCACGACGTGACCCCCGTTTCGAGGCCGACCGACCAGACGACGGCGTCGGGCTCGGGGGCGCGGAGCACTCGCGGCCCGTCGAGAGGTAAAGCGCGCTCGGGCTCGGGCGCCTTTGCGGGGGTGGGTGCCACGGCTGCCGGCGGCGGTGTCTCGCCCGCGTCGCTCGGGCCGGCATCGATGGCGAGCGCCGTGACGAGAGCGATCGCCGAAACCACTTCGCCGCAGCTTTCGCCGCGCACGGCACGCACGACGGTCCCGCCTTGGGCGTCCGTGAACGTGAGGCGGGCGCTCGCGCCGCTCGCGTCCGCCCGAACCTCGACCAGGAACGTCCGCGCGAGCTCTCCGGGCGCGCCGAGGCGCGCGCGCGACGTTCTCACCTGCACGTGGCCCGCGAAGGCGGAAGCGTCGGGACAGCCGGCCGGAGCGCGGTAGTCGAAGCGAACCACTTCTTCGGCGGGCTGGGCCTGTACGGCGCCCGCGATCGCCGTACTCGCGACGAGAACGAACATTCGCGTCAGCAAGGAATGTTCCAGCGCCATTGTGAGACTTCGCCACGAAGGGCGATCGGCGCCAAGCTCAGCGCCTGGCGGCTTCGCATCCGGGTTACCTACGTTCACCCCTACCTCGGCCGCACGCACGAGGTCGACGCTTCCCGGCGGCGCGTCGAAAATTCTTCGCCGAGTCGTCGCCACGGAGCCGTGCATCTTTTTCGAAGACAACCATGATGATTCAGAACCGTTCTTGCTTGCTCGTGCCCCTCGCTTTCCTCCTGTTCGCGTGCGGTGAGAAGGCCGACCCGCCCGGCGACAGCAACGGCGGGTCGGGCGGAACCGGGTCGGGCGGCTCGGCGACCGGTGGCAGTGCCGGGTCGAGCGGGAGCAGCAGCGTGTCCTGCACCATCACCGCTTCGGCGTCGCTGAGCGAGCGTATTCCGACGGTCGGCATCGTCACCTTCACGACCGACCTTGCCGGTATGACCGGAGCACGCATCGAGTTCGGTCGCGACACGAGCTACGGCATGACGGCGCCCGTCGATCTCGACGACGACCGCACCTTGCTCCTCGGCATGAAGCCGGCGACGGAGTACCACTACCGCGTCGTCGCGACCGGTCCGTCCGGCAGCTGTGCGGGTCCGGATCAGACGATCACGACCGGGGCGCGCCCGAACGGCCTGCCGACGCTCGAGTTGACGACCGCGACCGCCGCGTCGCTTTCCGGCGGCTTCCTCCTCACGGGGCAATATCTCGGCTCGGCCGGCGCGGGAGCGCCCGCTTACATCATCGACGCCGACGGCGACATCGTGTGGTGGTTCATCACGGGCCAGGCGAACGTGACGAGCGCGCGCATGAGCTACGACGGCAAGCACATGTGGATTCAGAACGCGAACGTTCCGGAATCGCAGGGAGCGGAGGTCCATCGCGTCTCGATGGACGGGATGACCGACGAGGATCTGACGAGCGATTTTACCGGCGCGAACCACCAGTTCACGGTGCTCCCCGACGAAACGGTGGTCTTCTACGCCTACAGCGAGGCCGGCTGCGACGACATCAAGGAGCGCTTGCCGGACGGCACGGTGCGCACGATCGTGAACGCGGGCGAGGCGCAGGGCATCGACGAACCCTGCCACGTGAACCACATCGAATACTCGCCCGAAGACGACACGCTCGTCTTCTCGGATCTCGACCACGACAGCTTCACCAAGATCCGGCGAGACGGCGAGGTCGTCTGGGTGATCGGAGGGCCCGCAAGCGACTTCACGGGCGACGCGCAAACGTGGTCCCGCCAGCACGGCGTCGATATGATCGGCCTCGACCGCTTCGTCTTCTTCAACAACGGCGCCATGGGCAGCGCCTCGGGTTCGCTCGCCATCGAGATTCTACTCGATCTCGACGCGATGACGGCGTCGAGACCGTGGACCTACACGGCCACGCCTTCGATCGCGAATCTCGTGATGGGCGACGTCCAGCGCATGGACAACGGCAACACCATCGTCGCCTATTCGACCCAAGGCGTGGTGCACGAAGTGGACGAGGAGGGGCGCTTACTACAAGAAGTCAACTGGCCCCTCGGCGGGGCGTTCGGCTACATCGTGAAACGGCCGACCCTCTACGGCCCGCCGTCGCGGTGATTGCTGATGACCGAACCGTCCCCCTCCCATCTTAATGTATCGAGGTTTTCGATGAAGCTTGCGATTGCTCTGATTGGCTCGACCTTCCTCGCGCTCGCGTCCACGGCGTGCAGCGCGGAGAGCCCCGACGAAGAAGGCGGCGGCGGCTCGTGCTCGAGCGCGCTCGTCGCGGATCCGGTGAACAACTACTCGTTCTCGAGCACCCTCTCGTTTCCGCCGGTGAGCGTCATGCCCAACGCAGAGCTCACCTTCGATTGGAGCGCGGTCACGAAGGATCTCGTCGGTCACGACGTGAACCCGGTCGCCGACATCGACGCCGTGAACCTCATGCTGTGGGAGCTCTCCCACGACGATCTGCAGCGGAAGCTCAACGACGACGACCTCCGGCAGACGGACCTCGCGGTGATCGCGACGTACTACACGAACGACATGGCCACGTCGGCGAACATCTTCCAGTTCACGTCGGTCGGGATGGAGCTCACGCGTTGCAACATCTGGCCATTTTTGCAGCTCCCGAATCCGGATCCGAACGCCCACCCCGAGTGCGACGGTTGGGCCGAAAACACGATGGGCGGCGGCTTCGACCCGACGCTGAACACGTACACGATCATGGCCGCCACCGGCACCACCCTCGGCGCCGGCACGCGCATGATTCAGGCGTTCCGGCTCGACCCCTCCTCGACGAACACGCAAGTCTTCGTGAAGCCGGACTCGACCAAGCTCGAGTACACGGTCGACCTTCGCAGTCTGAAGAAGACGTCCGTTCCCACCGGCCAGGCCGAGATCACGATCGACTGGACCGGCATGACGACGAACGCACTCGGTAACGAATTCGTCCCGAGCGACATCACGCAGGCCCTCGTGGCGCACTACATGCAGCCCGTGAGCGAGCTCGAAGCGAACTTCCTGGATCTCGACGTCATGCCCGCCGATCGCTGGCGCGCGACCATCGACGCAGGCTCGACCGCAAACCTCGCGTCGTTCACCGGCGAAAACGGTGCGCCCTTCCCGGGAATCGATGGAAAGGGCACCTGGGTGCTCGCGTTGATTTGCGGCGACTGCCGAAACCCGGCTCCGTGGTATCTCACGATCCTCGAGCCGTGCAATTAGTAGCCCCCCTCCCGTCCTCGTTTCGCGGTTCACTCTACGGGTGAGTCATGCGCCGTTCGCACCTGGCGACCGCATTGTTTTTCGTCGCGTGTAGTCGCACGACGCTCGACGAGCTCGAGCCGTCCCCCTATCAGCCGACGACGGGCGGCTCGCCGAGCGGCGGTCAGGGCGGGGCGTTCGGCGGAACGAACGGCGCGCAGGGAGGCAGCGCGCCGACGGGCGGCGTCTCGACCGGCGGCGCCTCGACGGGTGGCATCGGCGTGGGTGGCGGCGTCACGGGAGGCTCCGCCGGCATCGCCGGTAGCGGCGCGTTCGGCGGCATGACGCCGCCGGCATACGCGCTCGTGGGCTCACCCTACGTTTACAACCCGACGGCGACAGGGTTCAGCCTGAGCGTCGTTCTGGCGAGCGGCGCTCCGGCCGCCGTGCGCGCAGCCGTGCGCCCCGTTTTTTCGAGCGGCAGCTGGATGGAGCAGGGCACGAGCGAGTACCCGACGAGCGACGTTCTCGAATGGACGTTCCACTCGCTTTCCCCCGGCACCGCGTACGACTACCGCGTGTCCGTCGTCGACGGGTCGCGCGAGCACGAGCTCGCGACCGGCCGCGCGACGACGCAGCGTCCGCCGGGTCAACCGTTCACGTTCTCGCTGCTCACCGACACGCACATCCCGCCGCGCTCGTACGTCCCGCTCGGCCTCGACACGGAGAACACGCACGAGAGCGTGATGCTCGCCGTCGCCCGGGAAATGGCAGCCGACGACGCCGATTTCATGGTGAATCTCGGCGATATGCTCGACTTCCACATGTTCGGCTTCAACGATCCACCGCCCGACGGCGGCTGGACGCGCTTCGCGTACCTGAATTACCGGCGGCTGTTCGGGCAGACGCTCGCCGTCACGCCGCACTTCAACGTGATCGGCAACTGGGACGGCGAAAACGGCTGCAACGGCGAGACGGCCATCGAGCGTTCCCGCTCGCAGCGCTTGCTCTACATGCCCGGCCCCCGCCCCGACACGTATCCCGAAGGCGGCAATGCCAACGAGGACTACTATGCGTTCACTTGGGGCGACGCCCTCTTCGTCGTCTTGAACGTGCAAACGTACACGGCCGGCTGCCACTATCTCTCGTTCAGCGACTCGGAGGACGACTGGACGCTCGGCGAGCGGCAGCTCGCATGGCTGCGCGAAACGTTGCAGAACGCGACGTCGAAGTGGCGCTTCCTCCTCATTCACCACGCCGTCGGCGGCGCCGGCGGCGACCAGGCGAACTCGGCGTACGGGCGCGGGGGCGGGCGGGCGGCGCGCGTCGGCGAGCAGGCCATCGTGCACGATCTCATGCTCCAGCACGGCGTGCAGATCTTCTTCTACGGTCACGATCACGTCTTTACCGACATGGTGGTCGACGGCATCCACTACACGCTCCCCGGGAGCGCGGGGGCGCCCTGGAAATTCTCCACGTTCGAGACCGGCTACGAGAACTACTGGCCGGACTCGGGACGCGCTCGCGTACACGTGAGCCCCGAGTCGGTGCGCGTCGATTTCCTCGCCGTCGGGGGCGCGACCCTCAACACTTACACGATTACCGAGTAGGGCCTCACGCCTTCACGGCGTTACCGCCCGCTCGCTTCGCTTCGAGCAGCGCTTCGTCGGCGCGCCGAAAAAGCTCGCTCGGGTTCGCATCGTAGC
>DASUTR010000224.1:0-4145 GCA_036374535.1 Polyangiaceae bacterium | reverse complement strand
CACTTCCCAGTGCGTTTCGCCTTCGCCGGGATACGCCCCCGGGAAAATCCTGACCGCCGAACATGTCCCGGCGGGCGTAAAGACCGTCTGCGGCGAGGGCTCCGACCGTCGCACCACGACGCTCCCCACCCGCACCACGACGCGAGTCCGATAGGTGCGCGTCCCGCTCATGGTGCCACCCGTCGCGCAGTTATCTACGACCCCCGGTGGCTGCGTTTGCGGCGCGAGTCCGGCACGGCGCACGTTGGTCCCATCCCAGACGTGCAGCCGCGCCACATTCGACTTCGCCGCGATAAAGAGCTTGGCGTGGAGCGAGGCCCAATCCACGCCGAGCATGAATTGGAACCCGTCGTCGGGCACTTTCGGCATCGCGATCGCCGTGTAGGCCGCAGTGAACCTTGTCGTCACGCCGGTCGAGGACGCAATTATGAGTTCGTCCTCGCTGCGGTTGACCGTCGGCGTGTGGACGGTCATGCCGTTGGGCGCGAGCGTGGCCGCGCCCGCCACGTTGAACTTGCCCGTGACCCCAGGACGGCGACCACAGACGGCAGCGTTCCAAAACTCGACGTTGACCGCTTCCGCGAGTTGGTCGTCAGCGAGCCGCGTCGGGTACCAGTCCGAGAGCCCGCGCGAGCAATCGGGGATCTGAATGAGCCCGGTCTCGATGCGTCCGGTCGCCATTCACCACCACCGCGGCACGAAGTAACCCGGCAGGTAGTCGCCGCGGGTGAAGCCCTGCCCGCGCGCGCCCTGATGAATGTCGAGGTACGCGCTCTTCGCGATGAAGTAGCGGAGTTCGGCGAGGCGCTGCTCGTAGACCGCTTCGGAGCGCGCCGCGAGATCGTCTTGCTTGAGTTGCGTCCACTCGTCGGCGAGCGCGCCGTGCATCAGCACGTCGTGGAACGACGCCGGAAACAGCGGCGGGCTCGACCCCGTAAGGACCGTGCTCGGGCGAAGGCCCTCAGCCGTCAGGGCGTACACGGCGTCCGGTTGCGGGTATAGGTGAACTTCGACCGAATTGCCGATGTTTTTCAGAATCGCGTAAAAGGTCGGCGGGCCTGACACCGGAGAGACCGTCTGCCGCGTGAGCAGATCGTCGTGGGTGATCTCCGCGAGCATTCGGCGGAAGCTCGACGCGACCATTCGCACGGAGATCACTTTCTCCAGGTCGAACGTCACATGCGGCCCGGCGATGTTAGTCGAGGCTGTCGCCGAGCCGGGCCGCGACGTCTGGAGTCCGACACTGCTCGTCACGCGCCGATAGCGATCGTTGACCTCGCGGCCGACGCGCGTCTGCGCCTCCGTCGACGTCTGACGGGTGCGCTCCATGACCTCCGTCACGATCTCGGTAAACGTCACGAGGCGCGCGACTCCGGTAAGGTTTGCTCGGCCAGGATGAGCGTAAGTAGTTCGCCGAACGACCGGAAGTACTTCGTCATCGCGAAGCGGTCATCGGCGGTCGCGTTCGGATAGCGGATCTCGATCTGCGCGGGCGCGCCGTTGTCCTGGAGCCGCTCGATCACTTCGACCGTGCGATTGAGGTAGCGCCCCGGCTTCAGGCGATTGAGGTTCTCAATGTCGGCGTTGAACTGCACCGCGGCATCGAGTTGCTTGCCGTTCTGGTAGTAGTCGCGCGTGAATTCCGGCCGCTTGCGGTTGCCGCTCGGGTTGAACACGTTGCGGTTCTTGTAGCGCGTGATCGGGATCTGCTTGATCGGCCCGGTCTGCGCCGCCGAGTCGGTGATGCCTTTCGAGATCGCCGCGGCGAGGGTGTCCATCGCGGTCGCGGTCGCCGCGGCAGCGGCTTGCGTGTCGAGCGGCGGCGCCGCCTCGTCGTCTTTCGGGGGAGTCGTCTTAGCCATGATGCGAACCTTTCTCGGTCAGGAGACCGTGGCGCGCCGGGTGTCTGAGGGCTCCGGCGACGCCGGGGGAAAAATGCGAGGTCAGCCCCTCCGAGCCGACCTCGCTACCGCGCGCGGGGGGAATGGAGTAAACCCCGCGCGAAGTCTCGAATCGCCTTACGGCGCCACCGTCTGCGTCAGCACAAAGCCGCGCGACTTGTTGTTGGTCGTCAATTGGAGCGCGGAGTAAATCTTCCGGTTCCACGCGACCTTGGTCGGGATCATTTGCTTTTCGAGGAGCTTCCGATTGGCGTCCTTCGAGATATCGAGGTGGAAGCTCTTGGAGTTCACGCCGTAGATCCGCGTGTTGCCGTACTGGCTGAACACGAACGCGGCCGTGCGGAACGCGATCTGCACAAAGCCCGCATCGGCCTCTTTGGCGTTAATGAACCGCTGGAGCGATTGCAGCGACGACATGTAGATGCCGTACGCCGCGGCGCCCGTGAACAAGAGATTCGGCTTGAGCGACGAGCCCGATCCCTTCGAGGCCGCATCGAACGCGGTCCCGATCGCGGCTTCGATATCCGAGCCGTCATCGAGATACGTGCCGACCGGATTGCGCCACCACGTTTCAACGGCGGCATCCACGCCTCCCGGCGTCCCCTGCCCGTCGTCGGGGAGCACGTTTTGGAAGCCGAGGAATTTGTTGGTGACGGTCCCGAAGAGGGCCTGCTCGATCTTGTCGTCGTGGGTGTTGATCCCGTTTTCGAGCAGCGACTCGACGAGCGCGACCTTCTGGTTCTCGGTTGGGTTCTTGACGTCGTCGCCTTCCGACCACACGATCGGCACGGCGAGTTCCCCGACCGCGAAGCTCGCCGCGGTGAGGACTTCCGTCTTATCGAGCACGAGATCCGTCATGTCGGTTGCCAGGAACGCGGCATTCGGATTCATGCGGTAGTCGAGCGTTTCCTCCAGGGTGGGCCCGAAGGGCTTCCGGCGGATCATCTTGACCTCTTCCATCGCGCGCATGAGCGAGGTCTGCGACCACTGATTTGCGGGTTTCCGCATCGCCGTCAGTACCGCCGGGTACGACGCTGCGATGATTTGTTCGATAGGGATGGCCATGCTGGTAACTCCGGTTGCCGACACCACGAGCTAGTCGCTCTTGTCGGAAGCGAGTTACCGAACCACCGGGGAGGTGGCCTGCCCTGTACGGAGGGACGATCCGGCGGCTTGGTGTCGCGGCGCCGCGCCGCGCCGATTAGGGAAAAACCCTACACCCGGCGCGACTCGGCCGCAAGCACGGCTATCCGCGCGGGATGTTGGCGATCGACGCGCGAATGATCGATTGCAGATCGTCGCTCGATGCGGCGACCGGCGGCGCGCCTGCGGGCGTGGTCCCGGTGACGGCCTTCGGCTTGCCGTTGATCTCGGCGAGAATCTCGCCGCGCATCGTGTCGCGTTGCGCGCGGAGCTTCGGAATGACGACGCGCCGATACGCCGCTTCGAGGTTCAAGCGCCGGTCCTCGCGCATCGCCTTGGCGATCTCCGCTTGGTTCTCCTGAAAGCCGTCCCACGTCAACGCGTCGGCGACTTGCGACTTCACGCGCTCGACTGCTTGCTGTGTCGCCTCGCGCGTGCGGTGCTCGGTCAGGATCGGATCGAATTGCTTCGCGATGCGCTCCTCGATTTTGGCGTCGCGCCAGTCGAGCACGGCTTGGAAGCCCTGAATCGTGTAGCCCGGCGAGCCATCGGCGAGCGAGGTATCGGGCCCCGGCATCTCCCCGGCGGGCGCCGGGCGTGGCGCGTGGCCGTTGCTGCCGTGCCCGTTCCCGCTCTGTCGGTTGAGGAGTTGCGCGTACCGCGGGTCGGCTTGCGCCAGGGCATCGAGGAAGCGGTTTGGATCGGTCTCGGCGATGCGGAGCAATTCGAGTTGCTGCCGCGCCGTGCCGAGCGCCGCCTCATGCTCGCTCTTGAGTCGCGCCTCGGCGGCGGCGAGGGCCTTCTGCCCCTCTTCGCGCGCGGCGTTGAGCGCGCTCTCGTGGCGGTCGTAGGGGATCGGGCCGCGGCGCACCTTGGGCGCTTCGGGCGGCGCAACCGTCTCGGGAATGACCGGCTTGGTCGGGTCAGCGGGCGGCGCCGCCGCGGGTGTCGTCGGCGTCGTAGGGGGAATGGAGGCCGACGCGTCGGTGGATGCCGGGAGTGCGGATTCTCCCGATCCGTCGCCTGCCAGTGGCGTGTCGCCGCCCTCCATCCCCGCGATACTGGTCTCGATTGCGGCTTGAACCTCGGTCGACATACAAC
>DASUTR010000223.1:0-8657 GCA_036374535.1 Polyangiaceae bacterium | reverse complement strand
CCCGAGATCTCGGTGCGCGGGGTGGGTCTCATGCTGGGCGTCGACCTCGCGGCTCGTGCCGGCGGCGCGCGCGCCGTACTGCGCGGCTTGCTCGCTCGCGGCTATCTCGCGACGGCAGGCGGCGGTCGTCGCGAAGTGCTCGTGCTCACCCCGCCGCTCACCATTTCCGAAGCGTTGCTCGCCGGTGCGACGCGAGCGATTGCGGACGCCGTGCGCGAAGCTCGGTGAATCGGCGACCCTGGTCCGTTCCACGCAGGGTGGGGGGTGAAGCCCCCCCTGGAGGAGCTCGGGCGTTCCGCGGCGCCGGCGGAAGATGACGTTTTTTCGGGCGTTGCCGGCCGCCGCGCGTCGAATGACCCGATCTCGCCGAGACTGCTACATTGCAAAGACGGCCGTGCTGCGTCTCCTTCGCCCACCAAGCCCGAGCGGGCTGCCGGGTCGCCATGACGAGCTTGCTGAGCTGGCTCGCCGCGCCCAGGGCGGCGACGCGGCCGCTGTCCGCACGTTCGTAACGGCCATCGGCCCGCAGATCCTCCGCGTCGTGAGGCGCGTGCTCGGCCCCGGTCACCCGGACGTCGAAGATGCCGCGCAAGAATCGGCGTTCGCCGTGCTCGAAGCGCTCGCACGCTACCGCGGCGAGTCCACGGTCGTGCATTTCGCAAGCCGCGTCGCGGTTCAAACCGCGATGAACCATCGAAGGCGCGAAGGCGCCGCGAAACGGCGCTCGACGGGCGAGCGCGTCGATATCGACTCGGTCGCCGACGCGTGTCCCGGACCGGACGCGGAAGCGGACGGGCGAGCGGACGCGGAACTCGTGCGCGAGCTCGTCGCGACGTTGCCGGACGTGCAAGCCGAGGCGCTCGCCATGCACTGCGTGCTCGGCTTCACGGTCGCCGAGATCGCCGATGCCTCCGGGCTCCCTTTGGAGACGGTACGGAGCCGCTTGCGTCTCGCGAAGAACGCACTGCGCGATCGCGCGAAGGCGATGCCGAGGCTCGCGCGACTCGTGGAGGTGGCGGGATGAGGCGCGAGGACCATCCCGGCGATCTCACGAGCGAAGCCCGCCGTCGCCCGCTGTCACGCGAGGAAGAAGCGTGCCTCACGGCGTTGTTCGAAGAGTGCCCGGAGGAACGCACGATTTATCGCGCCGGGCTCGCCTTCGATCGCGACAGCTCGGCGCGCGAAGGGGACGAGATGCTCGTCGCGCGTCTGGCAAGCCGCGCCGCGCGGCGGTACGGGGCGCCGGTCTCGGTGCCGCCCGGGCGCCGGCGCCGGCCGCTCGTCTTGCTCGTTGCGGCCGCAGTCGTCGCGGCGGGAACGGCTGCGGCCGGGAGCGGCGTCGTGTACATGATGCGCTCGGAGCCGCACGAGAGTGAGGCGGCTGGCTCCGGCAAGCGCGTTGTCGAGCCGGTCGCGACGGTTACGCCGCGTCGCGCGCGGCCGGCGCCGGCCGTTCTCTCGGCCGAGCCCGTCGTCGCAGCGGCGCCAGAAGCGGCAAAGCTCGAGCCGGCGCCCGCGCCCGTGCCCGTCGTGACAGGGGCGACTCCGCCCGCGAAGCGAGCGATCTCGGAATCGTCGGCCGCAGCGCTCTTCGGCGAAGCGAACAAGAAGCGCCTGCTCGGTGATACGGCGGGCGCCGTGGCTGCGTACACCCAAGTTGCGGAACGCTTTCCCGCGAGCGCCGAGTCGAACCTCGCCGAGCTTTCGCTCGGCAAGCTCTTCCTCGCCTCGGGACAGTCGGAACGCGCGCTCGCGTACTTCCGGCGAGCCGGAGCTTCCGGGGGCGCTCTCGGGTCCGAGGCGCTTTGGGGCCAGGCGGGGGCGCTCCGTGCGCTCGGCCGGACTGGTGACGAACGCGCCGCTCTCGAGCGACTTCTCGCGCTGTATCCGAGCGGGGCTTACGCCAAGGCGGCCAGAAAGCGACTCGGTACCGACGCGCCATGAACCACGCGCTCGTCGGGGTATTTTCCCTGGTGACGAGCTCGGTGATGGTTCTCGGCACGCCCGCTCGCGCCGCACCGAGCGAGCCCGCAGCCGACGTCCCGGCGGCGACGCCTGTCGACATCATCCTCGTCGGCGGCGCCGGCAGCGACGCCCTGCTCGACGAGCGCATCCGGAGTTGGTTCGGTCCCGAGACGACGTTGTCGATCACGCGCGAGCGCGTGCTCACGGCCGAGAGCGTGCTCCAGGCGCGCAGCTCTCGGGGCGTGGCGGTCTGGGTCACGTTGCGCAAGCCCGACGAGGCGCGGTTGTACTTCGCGGCGTCGGTGGAACGCGAGGGCGCCACGCGCTATCTCCTGCGCGACGTCCCGCTGGACGGCGGCTTCGACGAGGTCGGCAGCGAGCGCGTGGCGCAGGTGGTGCACTCCTCGGTGACCGCGCTCATCGACGATTCCGCGGACGTCGTCGCGCGCCCCGAGATCGAACGGGAGCTCGCGCCGCCTCCCACCGCGACGCCGTCTGCCCCGCCGCCCGCCGTACGCGTCGACACCGGCCCGGCCGAGCGCGCGAACCCGACGCCGCGCGCCTCGTTCGAGCCGCTCACCGGCGCCTTCTATCGCGCGGCGTTCGCGGGGGAGGAGGGGCTTGCGCACGGCCCCGGTCTCGCTCTCGGCGCAACGGTGGTTTCGGACGGTATCGGACTCGGGGCGGTCGGTCGGGGTCACTATGCTTGGCGTCGCACGGAGCGGTTCGAGGGCGTCGACGTGACGCTCACCGAGCTCGCGGCGCGGCTCGGCGGATACGCTGCTCTTCGAAGCGCTGGGCTCACGGTGGACGTCGAGCTCGGTGGTGGCGGAGCGTGGGTGAGCTACGATTCGGCTTCGACGGATCCCGCCACGCTGCCCGCGCCCGGCGGCACGGACGAGCGGTTTTTTTGGTTCGTGAGCGCCGGCGTTCGCTACGCGGTCGGGCCCGTCGATGGCGGAGCTCGCATCGAGCTCGAACTCTATCCTTCGCGGTCGCATTACGAGCTCGATACCGGGCGCGAGCTCGCCATTTCGTCACGCTACCGTCCGGCTCTCCTGCTCGAGCTCATTTTCTGATGGCCCGTTTGTCCCTTCGCGCTACTCCTACGTTACGGAGCATGCGCTCGTCGTTTTCATGAAGGCGTCGCTGATTTTGTTCGGTTTTTTGGCTGCCCTTTCCGGCTGCGGCGAGGACAAGAGCCTCGTCGTCGGCGAAGAGCGGGGCACTAGCGACGGTAACTTCGGCGGCGCCGGAACGGCAGGCCTGGGTGGAGCGAACGGGTCAGGGCCGGGCGGTGCGGGCGCCGGTATGAGCGGTGCGGGCGCCGGCATGAGCGGTGCGGGCGCCGGCGTGAGCGGTGCGGGCGCCGGGCGCGGCGGAACGGGTCCCGGGCCTGGTCCCGACGAAGACTGCATGGAGATGGCCAGTCAATATCGCTCGCTCTTGAGGAGCGCCCAGCTGTGCATGCCCATGGAGCCGAATCCCTGCACGCTCGAGATGCCGGACGCTGCCTTCTGCGGCTGCACGACGTACGTGAACCCCGATCGCTACCTCGACATCCCCTACATGAGGGATTTGCTCGACAGGGCGCAGGACTGTCCTTGCCAACAAATGCCGTGTCGCGAGGTGAACGGTGGCGCGTGCATGGTCGACTCGAATCTGAACCCGCCGCGGCCCCACTGCTTCGCCGTGCGCTGAGCGTTCACTCGCCGCGGCCGGGGTGCGGCCGCGCCTGTTTGATCCAGAGCGAAACGGAACCGTCGGGCGAGCCTTCGTCGTCGTATTTGAACTCGACGTCCATCGCATACCAGCCGTTGTTGCCCGCTCCGGGGCCGAACGCGGGCGAGAATTTCCGGTGGATTGCCTCGAGCGCGGTGCCGAGCTGGAACGTCTGCGCCCGCGTGAGCACCGTTTCGCCTTCGGGCACGAGATTCGAGTGCGCAAGGTACGTCGCCGTCTGACCCTGCGAATCGAAATAGTAGATGAACTGGTCGCTCGTCACGCCGGGCGGCGGATGCACGACCTCGGCGGCGCCGCCCGTCTGAACGTTGACGTAAAAGCCAGGTTCGAGCCCCGAGGGATCGAACGGATTCGCGGTGAGGGCGACTCCGTTCGCTTCTTCGCCCGGGAAATTGTGGTGCACGAGGAGAGCCATGCCGACCGTGTTGTGGTCGATGCCGTGGTACTCGCGTTCTTCGTAGGTGCGGAAGAACCACACGCCCGCCCAGGTCTTGCGCACGGCGGTGAGCACGTCTTCCCAGCCCTTTGCCGGATCGCCGGTCTGCGAATCGTAGCAACCGGCGCAGGGAAAGCCGTCGAGGTCCTCGGCGTTCGTGCTCGTACGAAAGCGCATCGAAAGCCCCGGATAATCGGCCTCCATTTTCGCCGCGAGCTCGTCCTGGAAATCCTGGTTCACGGGCGCGACCTCCATGTCTTCGCGCAGGCGTGAGAGCTCGGCCTCCCGCACGACCGGATCGTTCTCGAAGTCCGGATCGGCCCGCAACGAGACGACGCGATCGTAGAAGCCGTTCTCTTTCATGAACTGGTCGTAATAGAAGACGGGTACGGCGAACGCCTTGCGGATCGGAACGGCGTCGCCGATCTTCACGAGCACCGAGTAGTTCGCCGCTTTGGCGCCGAACGCCAGGATTCCGCGCTGGATGACCCCGAGGTTCAGACCGTCGCTTTCGTCCACGACCCCTTCGATGTCCCGGAGGTCGCGCGTCTCGAAGTCGAGCTCCGGCAGAGTGACGGGCTCCGGACGTTTCTCATCCCAGAACGCGTCGGCTTCCTCTTCGGTCGCTTCTCGAGCGGTCCACGCGAAGGCGCCGACGTCGAGCTCGACCCACTTTCCCTCGAGGGCGCGGAGGTCCTCGTTCTTCATGGCGTCGCGCAAGCCCATGTTGGGCGTGCCGCGGTTCTGCGCCAGCACGTTCACGTGCGAGAGCGGCGTCTGGAACTCTTGGGTGATGAGGCCCATCACGACGGAAATGTCGTTCGGCACCGCGTCGAGCACGACGATGTCGCGAAAGCCGACGTATTGTGTCTCGAGCTGTGCGGCCGTCAGGAAGCGTAGCCGCCCGATCACGGTGCCGAGGTTCAGCGGCTGGTAGGCGATCGATGCGAAGAGCTCGTCCGTCGTGATGACACGGACGCTCTTCGGTAGGCTCTCGGCCGCGCGCTCGATGGCGTCGGACGTCGGGTGGAACTTGAGCGCGGGGCCGAAGTACGCTTGCTTCTTGACGGCAGAGTAGAGGCGTTTCGTGAGATCGGCGGACGCGTTGTCATAGGGCGCGAGCTCGACCGTCCAGGCGTCGGCGGCTTCGTAATAGGTGACGGAGCCGAGCACGAAGCGCCGGTCGGTCGAGTAGTACATCTCGGAGTTGAAGGAGGAGAGCGGCTCGAACCACGAGAGGTGTTCCGACACGAAATCGTAGTGAATCGCGTACTTCTGGCTGTTCTGAAAGTAGAGACGGTCGCCCGCGGGATCGAGTCGATCGAGAACCACCTTGACGGAACGCGCCCCGGGGATGCTCGTATCGAGAGGCAGCGACGCGAGCGCGTCGAAGTCCGAGCGACAACCGATGTCCTCGATGTAGTCGGGCGCGGCCGTTCCTTCTGGAATTTTGCACTCCCGCTCGCGCACGACCACCTCGCCCGGGTCCGCCGGCTCGGCGCGCTCCGAGCAAGCAAGAGAAGCCGCGCCTGCGAGCACGAGGAGAACGCGGGCGAACAACGAGCTGAGGCGTGTATTCACAGGTGGGAGACTCCTGGTCGCTTTGTAGCGGCACGGCGACGATCGGGTCAGCACCCTTGGACTTTTCGTCGCGCCGGCGTCACAGTGCTGACCCGAACGTCACGCGATCGCTACTAGCTCTCCGTCGCCGCGGCCGCGGCGGTCCAGGCTCGAACAGTATGCTTCACCGCGGAATCTACTGCTTCGCGATTCTCGCGCCGTGACGAAGCGCCGCAAAGCTCGCGAACTTTCGCGACGAGCTGCGCTCGGCGCAGCGGTCGGTGGCGTCGGCGAGCTCTTCGGTTGTGCGCGCACGGGCCTCGAGCTCGATGGCGGCAGCGGCGCCACGTCGGGCGCGCCTCCGGACGGGTCCGTCGGGGGCACGGGAAACACGGGGGGCAAGCCCGTTGCGCCCATCTTCGAGCCGGAGCGAGTGCCCGAGGACGGAGGCACCTTCGACCTCGGCGTACAGGCCGGAGAGATGACGGCCGATTCGGTTCTCTTTTGGACACACGTCGCGAGCGGCGAAGGCGTGGAGCTCTGCGTGTGGCCGGAAAGCAGCGGCGCCCGGCCGGAGCGCCTTCACGTGTTCGCGGTCGAGCCGTCTCCCGGCGGGTTCGCGCACGAGCGCGCGACCGGGCTCTCGCCGGGGACGCGTTATCGCTACGCATTCTTCGACCGGCGCCGGACGAGGCGCTCTCGCATCGGCCGCGTGCGCACCGCTCCCTCGGGCGAGCGTGGCGAGCCGTTGCGCATCGGTTCGCTCGCCTGCACGAATTTCGCCTATTTACCGTACCGTACCGCCGAGCTCCTCGCGCTCGAACCGCTCGACGTCTTCATCCACGCCGGCGACATGTCGTACAACGACGGCGCGCAAACGCTCGAGGAATACCGCGAGAAATGGCGCTCGACGCTGGGGAGCGCCGGCTATCGGGCCCTACTTGCGTCGACGGGCGCGTACTTCACGTGGGACGACCACGAGGTCACGAACGACTTCGACGCCGAGGATCTCGCTCTTTCGAGCCCGGAATATTTCGCTGTGGCTCGCGCGGCGTTCTTCGAGTCGCTCCCCAAGCGCCCGAACGAGTCGGGCGGTCTCTGGCAGAGCTTTCGCTGGGGGAGCACGGCCGAGCTCTTCGTGCTCGATTGCCGCGGCGAGCGGCGCCCGTCGACGCTCAACGGAGAGCGACCCATCTTCGTGTCGGACGCGCAGCTCGACTGGCTTCGCGAAGGACTCGCTGCGAGTCGGTCGCATTTCAAGATCATCGTCACGTCGGTGCCCATCGGGCGTCTCTCGGAAGAGCTCTGGGCATCGCCGTTCGAGCGCTGGGAAGGTTACGCGGCGCAGCGCGAAGAGCTGCTTGCGTTCATCGACGCCATGGGCATCGAAAATGTCTGGTTCTTGTCGGGCGATCTGCACATGGGCCTGGTCCATCGCGTGGATCGAAGCGGCCGCGACGCCCGACATTGGGAGATCTGCTCGGGGCCCGGCGGTCAGAGCAGCCACGACCTTCCGCTGTTTCAGCCCGGTGCCGAAGAACGCCACGCGCGCGCCTTTCCGCCCGAGCAAGTAGCGTACGCGTCGCACGAGCTCGCCTACACGACGTTCGAGTTCGACCCGGCGGCCGACTCCGTTCGCGTTCGTTTCGTGAACGTCGAGGGCCAAACGGCGTTCGACCGCGTGCTCAGCCATCAGGCGTGACGTGACGCCTCGGAGACGAAGCGGTGTCGGTTCGTTGACCCGGTTTGCTTACCGTTCGGTACAGCGTTCGAGAGATCGAGTTTTGCCACGCTCCGGCCGCTCGCTCAGGATTTCGATGAAATTTTCCGGCCTCACACGCATATCCTCGGCATCGTTAGCGGCGCTTCTCGCCTGCGGCGTCGTCGCTTGCAGCGGAACGGAGGAGACCCCGGGCGGGCCGCAGGGTGGAGCGTCGGGCGTCTCGGGCACGGGCGCGACGAGCGGCGCCGCCAGCGGAGGCACCGTTGCGACGGGTGGGACCGCCGGTGCCACGACGGGCGGAGTGAGCACGGGCGGAGCTCCGACCGGGGGGAGCGCGGGCGCGGGATTGGCTGGTGGAGGTGCCGCGGGCGGCAGCGCAACCGGTGGCACCGGCAACGAAGGTGGAAGCGCCGGCAGCGGCAACGCGGGCAGCGGGGGCGCCGGGATTGCCGGCAGCGGAAACTCCGGTGGGCTCGGCGGCACGGGCGGCGCTTCGGGCGGACGCGGTGGAGCCCTCCCCGGCGGGGCCGGCGGTTCCATGGGCAAGGCAGGAACCGGCGCGGGCGGCTCGACCGGCAACGATCCGAAGCCGTACTTCAGCTTCTTCGTCACGAGCATGGCGGGCCTCTTGAGTATCGCGCCGGACACCGTGAACGGCTTCGGCGGCGACTTGCGCTTCGGTGAGACGACGGGCCTAGCGGGCGCGGACAAGATCTGCGCGACGCTCGCGCGCCGCGGGAGCCCCGGCGATACGAAGGTGTGGCGAGCGTTTCTCAGCACTACGGGGTTCATGGGCGGCGAGCGCGTCGATGCCATCGATCGCGTCGGCCCCGGTCCCTGGTACGACTTCAACGGGAGGCTCTTCGCTTCCAACGTCGCCGGGCTCATGCCTGCGGCGGGCATGACCGGCGGCAGGCCTGCGGGGAACGCGCAGCTCGTCGCGATGTTCACCGACGAGAACGGCGTGGCGATTAGCCCAAATGGTGAAGACAACCACGACACCCTCACGGGCTCGAACGCGCAAGGTCGGGTGTTCGGCATGACCGACGCCGCGACCTGCCAAGACTGGACGAGCAAGACCGCGCGCGGGTCGGTGCCGGTCGGGCACTCGTGGCCACGTACGAATTCGAACGGCCGGCAGTGGATCCAAGATCACACGGTCAACGGCTGTGAACCGGGTATCGACATCGACGGCGGCGGCGGCGCTCCCATGAACAACTACACCGTCGG
>DASUTR010000222.1:0-9079 GCA_036374535.1 Polyangiaceae bacterium | reverse complement strand
GGCGTTCCGGCCGGATACGTTCCGCCGTCGAAAGCGACGTCGCGATCGATGCGACCGCTCGAAGTGAGCTCGAGCGGCGCGTAGAGCGCCGTAACGAGGTGGCGCTCCGCGAAGCGATACCCGAGGCGCACGCGAAACACCGGGGCGGGGTCCGTCGACAGATCGTCCACGAGCGAGATTTTCGTCCCACCATCGCCGGGAATGCGCGCATCGTTTCGCCCCACGAAGACGTAGCCCGCTTCCATTTCCGCCTCGACCTGCGCGCGTAACGAGGGCGCAACGAGGGCGACGGCGCCGGCCAAGAGTAAAGCTCGCATGCGCGCTCGCGTAGCAAGATGCGTTCCGCCGCGGCGCGTCCGCTCAGGTCCGCGGGCCGAGGCACGTGTTAGGGTTCGCCTGCCATGCGACAGATCCTCGTGTACGCCGACTCGCTGAGCTGGGGCATCGTGCCGGACACGCGCCAGCGATTGGGGTTCACCGAACGCTGGCCGGGCGCGCTCGAGCTCGAGCTCAATCGCCGGGAGCAGAAGGTGCGCGTGATCGAGGATTGCCTCAACGGGCGCCGCACGGTGTGGGACGATCCCTTCAAACCGGGCCGCAACGGTCTCGCAGGCTTAGGGCAACGCATCGAGAGTCTGTCGCCGCTTTCCCTCGTGGTGCTCTTGCTCGGGACGAACGACTTTCAGTCGATGCACTCGAACGACGCATTTCTGTCGGCGCAAGGCATTGCCGCGCTCGTCAAGGCGATTCGCCAAGCGCCGATCGAGCCCGGCATGCCCGTGCCGCCGATTCTCATCGTGTGTCCGCCCGCGATCACCGAGCCGAAAGGTGCCGTCGCGGCGAAGTTTCATGGCAGCGCGCGGAAGTCCGTGGGGCTCGCGGCGGCATATCGTGCCGTAGCCGCCGAGCTCGGGTGCGAATTTTTCGACGCCGGCACGGTCGTGTCGTCGAGTAAGATCGATGGCATTCACCTCGACGCGCCCGAGCACCTCGCGCTCGGCAAGGCGCTCGCGGAGGTCATCGCGGCGCTTCCGCTCGGGTAGCCTCCATGTGGTGCCCACACTGTCGCCAAGATGCGCCGCTCGTCTACCGCGGCGCATCCGCGTACTGCTCGGCGTGTAACGAGCCGAGACCGCCGCTGTCGGCGACATCGCTGAACCTGGCCGGAAGGCCGTCGAAGCTCGGAGGCACGGCGAGCCGGGTGCTCGGATACGGAGTGCTCACTGCCGGGCTCGGGACCTCCGTGGTCCTGATGTTGCTCTTCGCGTTGCTCGCGCCGACCTCCGCCATGGGCTACGCGGTCGGCATCCCTCTCGCCATCGTCTCGCTCATCGTGGGGCTCGCCCTCGTCTATGCCGGGCGCCGATTGCATCGCTCCGGGGCCGATGCCGAGCGGGAAGCACGAGAGCGCGCTCTCTATGCCCTTGCCGCGAATCGTGGAGGTTTGCTCACCGCCCTCGACGGCGCGCGCTCTTTGAACCTATCGGTGGCTTCCGTCGAGGCGGCGCTGACCGATTGGGCGAAGCGCGAGCCGGAGCACGTCTCGCTCGAAATCGACGACGAGGGGGCCATGTTCTATGTCTTTTCCAGACCGGGCGACCGCCGCGACACGTTCGGTAAGCGCTACCGTGTCGAGCCCGAAGGTCGCGTGCGCGTGCTCGACGCCGTCGAGGCGGAGGAACAGGACGGTGAGCTCGATGGCTCACGCTCGCGCGGGAGAAGATAGCCCGTTCCACGATTTTCGCGCCGCCGCGGCGTATCCTTTCGGGCGCTTCGCTTGTCGATCCGTCATGAACGACACAAACCCGCCGCTCCACGCCGCCATCCAGCGCCCGTATCGCCGCTTCCTCGAAGACTACGAGCCGCTCCGGCCCGATCTCTATCGCTACTGCCGCTTTCTCACGAAGAGCCCGTGGGACGCCGAGGATCTCGTGCAAGACGTGCTCGCGCGCGCCTTCGTGACGCTCGCTGGGGCCATGGAAGCCCCGACGAATCCGCGCGCGTGGCTCTTTCGTGTCGCCTCGAACCATTGGATCAACGAGAGCAAGCGCCGCCGCGAAACGCTCGTCGCGGCGCCTGACGAGCCGGCGCCGGACACGCTCGAGCCGCGCGGCACACGCGAAGCCGCAGGGTCGCTCGTCGCGCGGCTGTCGCCGCAAGAGCGAGCCGCGCTCGTCTTGAAGGAAGCGTTCGACTTTTCGCTCGAAGAGATCGCCGAGTCGCTCACGACGACGGTCGGCGCAGTGAAGGCGGCGCTCCATCGCGGTCGCGGAAAGCTGTCGCTTCCCGCAGACGAACGCATCGCCGTCGCACCGCCGCCCGTGCTCGACGCGTTCTGCGCTGCGTTCAACGCGGGCGACATCGAGCGCGTGACCGCGCTCTTGCTCGACCACGTCGAGCTCGAGTTCCCGGGACTCCACACCGACTACGGGGTGGAAGCCGCGCGCCGCGCGCTCGGTGCGACCCGCTCGAGCCCCGAGTTTTTCATCGCGCCCGAATGGCGAAAGACGTTGCTCGACGCGCCGCCGCGCTTCGAGGTTCGCGCGCATCGCGGGGAGCACCTCGTGCTCGGCTGGTGGAAGCACACCGACGGCGAAGCGGTTCGCGCGTTCTCGCGCCTCGATTGCGAGGGCGAACGCATCGCGCGGATGCGGACGTACTTCCACACGCCGGAAGCGCTCGAGGAGCTCTGCCGCGAGCTAGGGCTGCCATTTCGGTCGAGCGGCTACCGTTTCTGGTGGTAGCTCCTCAGCGCGCGCCCGCGGCGGATGGAGGCGCCGCGGGGCCCGCGCCGAGGCTCGGATCGACGGCACCCATCTGCTGCAGGAATCCGAGCCTGTCCGACTCGAGCCAGGCGCGTACGACCTTGCCGTCTTCGATACGGTAGATCGCGATGGCCCGGTTCTCGAGCGTCTTTCCGGTGGGTGAGAAGCCGGCGAACGGGCCTTGATGCGTCCCGCGCCACGTCCAGCGCACGGCGACACGATCGCCTTCGGCGACGAGATCCTCGAGCGTGAAGCGGATGTCCGGGATGCCGCGCCGGAGCGCAGCGATGACCCCCGCGAATCCGCTCGGGCCGCGCTCGCCGCGCACTCCGACGTACTCGTCCGCGACGTACTCGCCGAGACGCTCGAGACGCCCGGTGTTGATACAGTCTTCGTATAGGCTCCGAACGAGGGTCTTGTTTCGATCTTCGAGCGAGCTCGTCATCTTCGTGCCTTTCGTAGCGTCGTTTTGGTCCCGAACCGCCGCGGGCAAGCGGGGGCTGCAGCCGGCGACGGCCGCGGCGAGAACGAGACCCTTCGTGATTTTCGACATACGGAAAAACGTGGAGCACCGAGCCCGTGAAGGGCTTGGAAGAATTCACGAATCAGGGGGCGACTTGGAAAAAATCATCGATCGCGCCGGGCCCCCTGCCGCTCGCCGCGACGAAGCCCTATGCCTTGGCTCGTGCGTGTGACGAGCTTCGTCCCGACCGAACGCCTGCGGCCGTTCATCGAGAAGCTTCAGGTCATGGAGACCGACCGGCCTTGGCTGAGCCTGGTTTTGCCGTCGCCGGGTCTCGTGCTCGGCGTTCGCTTCGGAGGGACCGCGACGCTCTTCGAAGACGGCCGGCCGCGCCGTCTCGGCAATACGGGTCTCACCGGCGTTCGTACGACGGTCCGCCGCATGCAGACGACGGCCGGCGGTATCGTGGTCGTGACGTTCCGAGAGCTCGGCGCCGCGCAGCTCTTCGACCAGCCGCTCGACGAGCTCTTCGGAGCCATGGTGCCGCTCGATGCGCTCGAGACGGCGCGCGAACGCTCGAGCGTGGTCGAACGCGTCGCGCTCGCTCGGTCGAACGCCGAACGCGCCGCCGTCGTCGACGCGTATCTCGTGAATCGCCTGCGCGAGCGCGCTCCCGACGCGCTCGTCGCCGCCGCGGTCGCGGCCATCCGGCGCGAAGGAGGCTCGCTTCGCATTCGCGCTCTCGCGAGGGAGCTCGGCACGAGTCAGGACCCGCTCGAGAAGCGCTTCCGGCGCGTCGTCGGCGCGTCGCCCAAGCAATTCGCCAAGATCGTGCGGTTTCTGCACGTGGTGCGCGGCTTCGAACGCGGCCAATCGCTCACCGAGCTCGCTCACGCCGGCGGCTACTTCGACCAGCCGCACCTCGTGCGCGACTTTCGCGCCTTCACGGGTGAAGCGCCCGAGCGCTTCCTGCGCGCCCGCGAGCACTGCTGAAGAAAGCGCGCGGCCGTGCTGCTTTGCCCCACCGCGCGCGAGCCGCTAGCGTGCGGTGACACTCAGGTTCCCATGCGACTCCGAATCGTCTCCGCCGTCACGCTTCTCCTCGTGCTCTTCCTCGGTGCCTTCGCGAGCGCGGCGCCGCCCGCGCCGCTCCGGCTCGTGTCCGACGTTTGGCCGCCGTTCACCGACAAGGAAGGCCAGCCGCGTCAGGCCATGGATCTCGTGAAGGCGGCGCTGCTCCGCGGAGGAGTTCAGACGAAGTTGACGATCTTGCCGTGGACGGACGCCGTGAGCGCGATCGAGCAGGGGAAAGCCGACGGTTCGGCCGCGATGTGGAAGAGCCCGGAGCGCGAGAAGTACCTGCTCTTCTCGAAGCCGTATCTCGAGAATCGATTGCTGCTCGTGGGGCGCAAGGGCGAGAACGTTTCGTACGTCAAGGTGGCCGAGCTCGCCGGTAAGCGCCTCGCGCTCACGAGGGGCTACGCCTACGGAGATTCGGTCACGCGCGCTCCGAACGTGCAGCTCGTCGTGCGCGACAGCGACGCCGCGTGCCTGCGCGCCGTGCTCGCGAAAGACGCGGACTACGCGCTCCTCGACGAGCTCCTCGTGCGGCAGCTCTTCGACTTCAACGTGAAGAAGGCCGAGGCGCTCGTCGCGGCCGGCAGCGTGCCCATCGTCAAGTACCCGCTCTATTTCGCGATCCGCAAGGATTACCCCGGCGCGGCCGAGATCATCGCGGCGTTCGATCGCAACGTGCTCGCGATGATCGCGGACGGGACGTACAACACCGTGCTCCGCGTGTCGTGGATCCGCGCCGACGTGAACGGCGACGGTATTCCGGAGTACGTGGGCTCGAAGAAGTCGACGCACAAGGCGAGCGCTGATCCCGCGACGAATCCGCTCGCGTACCCCGTCTTCTTGCCCGAGCCCGGCCCGCCGACCATGAACCGCCAGACGGCCTACGTGCTCGACGGAAAGAGCTACAACAACTGGGGAGACACCGCGACGAACCTGAACCGCTCGGGTCCGACGAAACCCCAAGGCGCGTACAAGTATTCGACGGGCTTCGTGCTCATGGAATTCTGACGCGCGTCGGCGCACGCGTAGTAAAGGGAGGGCCCCATGGGTTCGTCGCGAGCGGCTCTCCGGTTCTTGACCGTATCCGTGCTCGGCGCGACGACGTTCCTTGCACGCGCCGCGCGGACCGAGCCGGCAGCCGACGGCGCCGCCGAAACCCAGGCGGCGGCCGTTGCGAAGAAGCCGGATCCTGCCGCGGACGGCTGGCCCGACATGTCGAGCTTCCTCGACGAGAAGTTCGGGTTTCTCCCCGTCGTCATGCCTATCACGGAGCCGGCCGTCGGTTACGGCGCCGCCGGCGGCCTCGCATTCCTATCGAAGCCGTTCGGCGCGGCGGCGCAAGGTCTCGGGCGACCGAGCATCACCTTCGTCGGAGGCTTCGGAACCGAGAACGGTTCGTGGGGCGCCGCCGCGATGGACATGCGCTACTGGGCGGACGATCGCGTGCAGACGATCGCTGCCGCCATTTACGCCTCCGTCAATCTCGACTTTCACGGCGTCGGCAAGGACAGCGTCTTCGAGGACCACCCGATCCGCTACAACCTGAATCCGAAAGGCGGCATGGCGAACGTGCGCTACCGCTTCGGCGATACCCGGCTGTGGGCGGGTGTCGGCTACATGTTCGCGCGCATCGACGTGACGGCCGAAGCGCCCGAGGACCTCGAACGGCTGCCCGACTACGAGAGCGCGGCCAACATCGGCGGGCTCACGCTCGCCGGGACCTGGGACACGCGCAACAACTTCTTCACCGCGACGCGCGGCGTGTACGTCGAGGCGTCGTTCACCCCCTACGGGGAGTGGCTCGGCGGCGACGACAACTTCGAGAAGCTCGCGATCACGACCATCCAATACGCGCCGCTCCCGCATCGGCTGTACTTGGGCGTGCGCGACGACATCCAGGCGGCTTTCGGAGACGCGCCGTTCTACATGAAGCCGTACATCTCGCTGCGCGGCGTGCCGGTGATGCGCTACCAGGGCGACGAGACGGCGTCGCTCGAAGCGGAGCTCCGCTGGCAGTTCTACGGGCGCTGGAGCCTGCTCGGATTCGGGGGCGGCGGCGTCGCCTGGAACGACTTCGGCTGGGGTAACGACACCTCCACGGTGTTCTCCGGCGGCGGCGGTTTTCGCTACGAGCTCGCGCGCGCGTACGGCATCCACATGGGAGTCGACGTCGCATTCAGCCGCGACACGGCCGCCTTCTACATCCAGGTGGGCAGCGCCTGGATGCGACCGTAGCCGCCGACCTGCCGTCTTCCTGTCAAAAGCTCCGACCCGTTGCGCCCGCAAGCGCCGTGGGCTACTGCCGCGCGCGAAACGAGGTTCGTCATGCTGTCGATCAAGCAAGGTTTGTTGGTGGGTGGGGCGTTCATCCTCTCGGCGTGTGGCGCGCCGTCGACCGATCCGAAAACGGCGGAGCAGGGGAAGCCGAGCTCTTTCGTGTACGCGCCCACGCTCGATCGGCCGTACCGCGAGACGAACCGGCGGTACGAGGAGATGACGATCCCCGGCTCGCCGATGCGCGAATCGGAGGAGTGGACGCTCGAGTGGCAAGCCGTCGTCACCCGCGAAACGAACCTCTTCAAGCGCTCGCTGCGGCTCACGGGGCTGAAAATTTCGATCAATGGGGCGCCGCAACTCCGCGGGGACGAGGTGAAGGCCGCTATGGCAACGGTCGACGTGTTGACCGACAAGGACAGCAATGTCGTCGACGTGCGCGGCACCGATCAGCTTTCGGCGGCGATCGTCGCGCTCGGCGACGAGCGGGCGCGCCCCGCGCTCGAACGCGTCTTTTCGCCGGCGCGCCTGAAGGCGCTCGCCATGGTGCGGAGCCAGGAGCTCCACCAAGACTTGATCGGGCGCCCGACGCCGGTCGGCAGCCAGTGGATGGCGCAGGGCACGTCCGGCGCGACCACACGACAAGTGAGCGTCGTCCGCGAAGAAGCGTGCGGCGGGTCCCGTTGCGTTCGTGTCATGCGCAAATACGACGTGGACGGCCAAGCCCTCTTCGCCGAGGTCTCGGGCCGCGTCGCGGCGTACGTTCAGTCGCAGGGCGGCGATCCGACCAAGGTCACGCTGGCGGGCATGGACGTGAAGCTCGAGGACTCGCTCCTCGTCGATCCGACGACGATGGAATACTACGACGCGCGCTTCAGCCAAGAAGCCAACCTCAAGGTCGCAGGGCCGAACGGCGAGCTTCCCGTTTCGTTCAAGGTGCGGCGCGAAGTCGATTTCCAGTACTGAGGCGAAGCGCGACAACGCGCGCACGCGCCGATTTGTTCCCGCTCGGCCCCCGCTAGGCGCGAAGTGGTCCGAGGGGCGCCACGCGGCGCCTACACGACAATGTCACCCGGCGGCCATTGACGGAATGCTTTCGGGTGCGCAGATGTTCGTGCACACAGATGGCGACGCCGGAAACCACCGTTCGCTTCGAGGAAGACGGGGCGAAGCTCACGGCCGTCGAAATCGTCCGCAGCGGACGCCACCCGGTGATCGTGCCGCTCTACAAAGTGCTGCTCGGTCTCGGCATCGTCGTCTCGACGTACCAGGTTCGACCGAGCGGCGGTTCGATCGCCGAGCGCGTCGTGCTCCAGCGTCGCGACGGTCAAGCGATCGACGCGCGCCTTTCGGAAGAGACGAAAGCGGCGATCTTGCCCGTCGTGCTCGGCGAAGAGTCGGACGCCACGTAACGGCTTCGCGCGGCGCGACGCTCCTCGGGAGTGCTACGCTCGGCGCCCCGTGAGCGAATCGCTGTCTCTGGGTATCGATCTCGGCGGTACGAAAATCGAGGGTGCCGTGCTGCGCCGAAAGCGCGAGCCGAAAGCCGACGCCATGGACGCGTTCGAAATCGTCGCGCGCACACGCGTCCCGACTCTGGCGACCGAGGGCTACGACGCGGTGCTCGCGCGAACGGCCGAGCTCGTCCGCGCGGTCGCGAGCGAAGCCGGAGTGGACCCCCGCGCGGTGCCCATCGGCGTCGGCATGCCGGGCGCCGTCACGCGCCGAACGGGCGTCGTCAAGAACTCGAACACCGAGTGCCTGAACGGGCGCTCGTTTCGCGAGGATCTCGCGCGCCGGCTCGGCGCCCCCGTGCGCTTCGAGAACGACGCGAATTGCTTCGCGATCGCCGAAGCGCGTTTCGGAGCCGGCAGAAATCACCTTTCGGGTGTCGTCTTCGGCGTGATCCTCGGCACCGGGTGCGGCGGCGGGCTCGTGATTCGCGGCCGGATTTGGCAGGGTCTGCAGAGTCTTGGCGGCGAGTGGGGGCACCACGCCGTCGGGCCGTGGCGGCGTCAAGGCGCTCCGGCGGGCGAGCCCGCCGCCGGGCACGCATTGTCCGAGCGCCCGCGCTGTCCGTGCGGGAAGACCGGGTGTCTCGAGCTCTATGCGAGCGGCGGCGGCGCGGAGCGCGAGTACGAGCGGCGCACGGGAACGAAGAAGACGCTCGCGGAGATGGCCGCGGCGCGCGCGACCGACCTGCATGCGGGCGCGGTCGTCGGCGAGCTCGTCGAGGCGTTCGCGCGCGGCCTCGCGAACGTCGTCGACATCGTCGATCCGAACGTCGTCGTGCTCGGCGGCGGCGTGTCGAACTTGTCGCTGCTCTACGACGAGGGCCGCGCTCGCGTCGCCGCGTACGTTTTCAACGACGAGCTCCTCACCGAAATCGTCCAGCACGAGCTCGGCGATTCGGCGGGCGTCATCGGCGCCGCGCTGCTCGACGAGATGGGCGGCGACTGATCACCGTCGCTCGCCGAGGCGGCCCCAGCGCGGAATGCGG
>DASUTR010000221.1:0-5579 GCA_036374535.1 Polyangiaceae bacterium | reverse complement strand
AAGACGATCTCGCGCAGAGCCGTTGCCGCCGAGTGGAGGCCAGGGCGGCGAAGCTCGCCGCCACGCTGGTCGTCCTCGAGGAGAGGCTCGAGATCGACGCTCACGTCGAGCGCCCACGGGACGACCACGGGGACGAAGCGCATGGCGCGCGCATCGGGGTCGCGCTGAATGGGCGCGACCGGCGGCGCTTCGGCGGCGCGAACGACGTGGCGCTCGCGCGCGCGGGACGCCACGAATAGAAGCGCTCCGATGACGAGGAAGGGCAGGGCCGGAAGCCCGGGGATCGCCGCGAGCACGACCACGAACACGCTCGCGACCCGGAGCGCGCGAGGTTGGCCGAAGATCTGCTGCGCGAGCTCCGTACCGAGCGGGGTGTCCGCTTCCTCGCTCGCGACGCGCGTCACGAGCACACCCGCGGCCGTCGCGATGACGAGCGCCGGAATTTGCGAGACGAGTCCGTCGCCGATGCTGAGCAGGCCGTAGCGCTTGAGCGCTTGAACCGCGTCCATGTCCCGCTGCAGCACGCCGATCGCGAGGCCCGCTCCGAGGTTCACGAGAATGATGAGGGTAGACGCGATGACGTCGCCCTTCACGAACTTCATGGCGCCATCCATGGCGCCGTAAAATTGGCTTTCGCGGGCGAGCGCGTGGCGACGCGCGCGGGCTTCGTTGCCGTCGATGCTGCCCGCGCGTAGCTCGGCGTCGATCGCCATCTGCTTTCCCGGCATGGCGTCGAGCGTGAAGCGCGCGCCGACCTCGGCGACGCGTTCGGCTCCCTTCGCGATCACGACGAACTGGATGATGGACAGGATCGCGAAGACCACGCCGCCGACGACGTAGTTGCCCCGCACGACGAAGTTTCCGAACGCCTGGATCACCTCGCCGGCGTCGCCCTGGAGCAGGATGAGCCGCGTCGCAGAGACGTTCAGGGCGAGGCGCACGAGCGTCGTGATGAGCAGCACCGTCGGAAACGCCGCGATCTTGAGCGCGTCGCTCACGTACAGCGAGACCAGGAGCAGCACGACCGAAAACGCGAGGTTTCCCGCGATGAGCACGTCGAGCAGCGGCGTCGGTAGCGGCACCACCATGAGCCCGACGACGGCGATGACGAGCGCGGCGAGCGCCGCGTCGGCCATGCCGAGCCGGGGGCGCCGGCGCCCGAGAACGAGCGTCGGGGATGCGCCCTCCGCTCCAGCGTCCGCCTCGTTCGCCATGCGGGCCGGACGATACCTCAACTGGGTGCGCAGAAAACGGCGAGCACCCCCGTATACAGCTGAACGGCGGGGCGTCCCTCGCACGGCGCTATCTCGAAGGCCGAGTGAAGCCCGACGAAGGGCGTCTCCGGGAAGCGGGCCCGAACGATACGAATATCCACGTCGGCGGAGCCGTAGAGAGACATCCCCCGTCCGGCACAGCTCACGTAGATCCCGAACAGCGGTTGAGCGCCGGCGATATCGCGCTCGAGCTCTCGGGACGCCGCCTCGAGGTCGGTCCTTGCGGCAGCCGGATCCCGCACGGCGAACGCCATGCGCCGGCCCACGCGAGCCTCCTCGGAGACGACGATCGCGCCCCGGCTCGGGTCGACGCCTTGAATCCCTCGGACGAGGAGCTCGTCGCGCGTCTCCGAGTCGTCGGTCGCCGCGGAAAACGGGGCGGGCGACGCGAGCACGGCGAGCACGAGCGGCTGCCCTTCGAGACCGGCGGCCGCTCCCCGCAGCACCTCGAGCGCCGGCTCACCGTCGATGCGAAGCACGGCGGAGCCGCGCGCTTCCGTGATGGGGCTCAGCGGCATGAGTAGGCGACAGGCCGACGAGACGCGCACCCTTGCGGGCGCGAGCTTGCGAACCACGAACGCGCCGAAGCGACCTCGGGAAACCCTCCCGGCGCGGTCCACGGCAACGATGGGAGTGTCGCCGGGCGTACCGCCGCCGACGATCGTTACGCCCTTCACGCCGGCGAGCGGCTCGAGGGAGTCGAGGTCGAAGCCCTGCGCTCGAGCAAGAACGAGCGCGGTCGAGCGTCCGGACGGGCAGACGGCTCCAAGCTCCTCGGCAAGTCGGACCGAGGCGGACTCGGTCCCCGGGCCGTCGGCGACGAGAACGTCGGCGTCCCCGGAACCGAGCGAAAGGCCGGTGCCCGCCGAGCAGCCTTCGAGCTCGCCCCGCTCCGAGAGCACGCCGGCTCCCGTTCCGACGAGCACCGGGAAGCCCAGGGCCGCCCGCCCGATGGCGGCGCCAATCGCTTCGACGTGGTCGGCCAGCGTCCCGCCGAGGAAAAGCAGGCCGCCCCGTGTGGTCGGGGCTCGCCGGAACGCCTCGAGCGCTCCCCGCGCGAAGCGCGTCGGATTGTCCTCTCGAATTGAGAAGCTTCGTGCCGTGGTCATGGAACACAAGACTGTCGGGGAACCCGGCGAGATTGTACGCTAGGTTCTGACTCCCATGGGGAAGCAGCCCTTGACGATGCGCTCGTACGGAGCGACCGACATCGGGCAGCGCCGTGAGGCGAACGAGGACGCCTTCCTCCAGGACGACGAGCTCGGCCTCTGGGTCGTCGCGGACGGTATGGGCGGACACGCCGCCGGCGAGGTGGCGAGCCGCGAGGCGATCGACACCATCCACGGCATGGTGCGGCGGGGCAAACAGTCGGTCGAGCTCGCGGGCCCCTTCACCGAAGAGAAGGGCCGCGCGGCCGCCCGCATGCTCGAGGGCGCGGTCCAGGCGGCCACGTACCTGCTCTACGCCATGGCCGAGCTCGATCGCGGTATGGCGGGCATGGGTACGACCATCAGCGCCATGATGCGCTACGACGATAGGCTCGTGCTCGCGCAGGTGGGCGACAGCCGCATCTATCGCGTTCGGGCGAACCAGGCGGTGCAGCTCACCGAAGACCACACGCTCATCGCGTGGCAGCTCCGTCAGGGTCTCATCACCGAAGACCAGGCGCGCACGAGCCGCCAGCGCAACGTCATCACGCGGGCCGTCGGCAGCCGCGACTACGTTCAGGTCGACACGAGCACGTGGGATGCCGAGGTCGGCGACGCGTACCTCCTCTGCAGCGACGGCCTGCACGGCTATCTGACGCTCGAAGAGATCCCCTCCATCCTCTCGGAAGGTGGAACCTTTTCCATCGACAAGCTCATCCACCTCGCCAACGCGAGAGGCGGCAAAGACAACATTACGGCTTTGGTCGTCGAGAGCTTCTAGGAAAGCCGCACCTTCACAGGCGTGAGGCTGCGCCCCAGCCGCCTTCTCTGCGAAGGCCCGCAGGGACCTCGAACGTACCGGTTCGTCGAAGCGCGATCCCGCGGTTTCGCGCGAGCTTTCTTGGCCCGAACGGGGCGGGTTCGCTAACCGTCGTCCTGCTGGGCGAACGCCCTTGCATGGAAGGCAACACGATGAGCTCGAGACGCGTCGGTGTCGTAATGGGTGGGGCCTCGACGGAGCGCGAGATTTCGCTCCGATCCGGACAAGCGGTGAGCGCCGCGCTCGAACACCTCGGCCACGACGTGACGCCGATCGTGCTCGGGGCCGGCACCGATCCGTTCCTCGCGCTTTCGGCCGCGGGGATCGACGCGGCGTTCCTGGCGCTTCACGGCCGCTTCGGCGAGGACGGCTGCGTGCAGGGGCTCCTCGAGCTCATGCAGATCCCGTACACGGGCTCGAGCGTTCTTTCGAGCGCGCTCGCGATGGACAAGCTCAAAGCGAAGGAGATGTTTCGCCTGCACAACGTGCCGACGCCGCCGTATTACGTCCTCGACGCCGGTCAGGCGGAGGATCTCGACGAGGTGCACGGCTCCTTCGGGTTTCCCGTGGTCGTCAAACCGAGGCGCGAGGGCTCGAGCATCGGCATCTCGCGCGCTTCGTCGCCGAGCGAGCTCCGCACGGCCGTCGAGCTCGCGCTCGGCTTCGACCATTCGCTCGTCGTGGAACGCTTCGTGAAGGCCAAGGAGATCGCCGTCGGCATTCTCGACGGCCGCGTGCTCGGCGCCATCGAGGTCGCTCCGAAGAGTGGTTTTTACGATTTCGAATCGAAGTACACGCCGGGCGCGACCGAATACTTCATGCCCGCGCGCCTGCCCGAAACGCGCTACCGCGGCGTCCTGAACCTCGCCGAGCGCGCCGCTCAAGCGCTCGACACGAGCGGCGCCGTGCGTGTCGACCTCTTGGTCACCGAGGGACAGAACGAATACGTGCTCGAAGTGAACACGCTGCCCGGCATGACGCCGACGAGCCTGCTACCGAAAATCGCCGCCGCCGCCGGCTTCGACTTCGAGGCCCTCTGCGGCGCCATTCTCGATCGCGCCACGCTGCACGCCTCGACCCCACGTGTGCACGAGGGACGGTCGTCGTTCGTCGAGCTTCCCGTGGCCGCCGAAGTTCCCGCGCGTCGCCGTTCGGCCGCTCGCGCGAAGAGCGCGTAGGTCACGGCACGAGCAGCTCTTCGATCGCGTTCGCGTCGCGAAATCGGAGAATGTCGCGCACGAGCGCGTCGCGCGTGGCCCACGGCAGCACGTTACCGCGGGGCGTCGCGTACTCGAGGTACAGGCTCTGGTCGGTCGAGACGAGCTCGGCGAGCGGGAGGTTCGCAGCGTTCGCGCTCTCTTCGAGGAAGCCGTCGAGCCCGTCGCCCGTCGCGAGAATGTCGCCGAGAAGCGCGGCCAGGCGCCCTTCCTCGGGCATGACGGACCGCATGCCGGGTGCGCTCTCGAGGCGCTCCAAACGCTCGCGTGACGCCCGCAGCGGGGCGGGCGAGGCGACCAAAATGCCCTGGCCGCCGCCGTAGAACAGCGCGACGTGGGGAAACACGGTGCGGAGCGTTTGGACCACCGTCGCGAAGTCGCGCCGGTAGACGTGGTGAAGCTGCACCCACTGCTGGAACACGCCGCTCGGCGCGAGACGCTCGCGCACGAGCTCGTAGAACTCGCGACTGTAGAGGCTCGAGGCGCCCGCGAACCAGATGCTCGAGAGCTCCATGCCGATGAGATCGTAGCGATCGCCGCTGACGAGCACGAAGTTTCGGCCGTCGGCGTGATGCAAGGCCACGCGCGGATCGTCGAGCGCGCCGTGATTCACCGAAGCGAAGAAGGCGCGCGCCGCCTCGACGATGGCCGGCGAGATCTCGACGACATCGATACGTTTCCAGGGATAGGCCGCGAGCGTTCCGACGGTGGTCCCCGTGCCGACGCCGATGACGAGCGAGCGCTCGAAGCGCGGCACGAACAGCGAGGGGTAGTGCGCGAACAATCGCTGCGCGCTCATCTCCCAGCCCGTGTTCCCCTGGAATTTGCCGTTCGTGTAGAGCGTGTACACGCCGTCCACGAGGGTCACGGTCGTGACGCCGCCGTGCACGTCCTCGCGCAGGAACGGGATGCGCTCGGGCAGCGGGGGTTCCTCGAAGTAAACGTTCGCGCCACTCGTCAGCCGCGCCAGATCCCAGCGTGGCGTCGCGACGGGCAGCAGCAGCGCACCACCCGCGAGCGCGAGCACGTAGTGCGACCGCGGGCGCTCGACGGTGCGCGCCGCGGGTAGCGCCGCGAGCGCGAAGACAGCGGCGATCGCCAGGAGCGTCTTTTCCGAACC
>DASUTR010000220.1:0-2697 GCA_036374535.1 Polyangiaceae bacterium | reverse complement strand
CCGTTCTCGGGCGTTTCACTGCGTATCGCGAACGCGAATCACCAGGTTGAAGTCGAAGCCGTTGTTCGGATTGCCCATCTGCGCGGCGCCGAACGCAGCCGTATAGTTCTGCGCCCAAACGCGGCACGCGCTCGAAGTGTTGGTAGCCCCGCGGATGGCGGTCTCGGCGCTCGTCGTCACGCCGACCCAGTAGGTGGTGCCCGCGTTGAGCGTGACGTTCGCCGAGCTCGGCGCGACCTCGACGAGGGTGCCGCCTTGAAGGGGGAAGTTCTGTCCGGCGTTCGTCGCGATCGGCATGCCTGACGGTACGCCGCCGCTGTCGGCGTACAGCACCGTACGCGCCGTGAGCCCGCTCGCGTTGCCCGCGACCCCGAAGCTCACGAGCGTCGCGGCGTACTGGAGCGGCGGCAATCGGCACACCGTCACGGACCCCGCGAACGCCGTGCGGGTCTCGGTGTCGACGCTGGCGTTGCCGACCAGGTGTTCGGCGAGCACGCAGGCGTTCGAGTGGCAGACCTCGTTCGCGGTGCACTGCGCGGCCGTCACGCAATCCACGCACGCTCCGGAACCGTTACAGACCCAGGTGTTGCTGCCGCCCGAGCAGCCTACGCCCGCGTTCTTGGGTCCCGTCATGCAGGTCTGATTGCCCGTGCACGTGGCCTGCTGGCACTCGTTCGAGGGCTGCGTGCAGTCGCCGTTCATCAGGCACGCCACGCAGGCGCCGCTGCCGTTGCAAAGCCCGCCGTTGCACGAAGTGCGGGCGCCCTTCGGGGTTTGGCCGCACGCCGAAGGCGAGCCCGAACAGGTGGCGTTGTAACATTCGCCCGGATTCGGACATTGGGTCGCGTCGTTGCAGCGAACGCACGCGCCGCTGCCGTTGCAGTAGCCGCCCGCGCACGTGACCGTCGTCGCTTTCGGGGTTTCGCCGCACTCGTTCGCGCCGCTACATACGGCGTCGTAACACGCGCCGCTCGCGGAACACTGCTCGGCGCGGGTGCACTCGACGCACTCGCCGGCTGCCGTGCAGTACCCGCCGCTGCACGGCTGGTGCGTCGCGAAGCGGTCGAACTGGCACTGGCCGGTGCCGGTGTTGCAAGCTCGCGTGTAACAGGAGCTCGGTGGCGTGCAATCTTCGGCGCGCGTGCACCCGACGCACTGGCCCGCGCCCGTGCAAATCGGCGTGCTCGCGGGACAATCCGTATCGGTGTGATCTTGGCCGTCGTCGTCACACTCGCGTTGGGTCCCGTCGTCCGCACACGTGCGCTCGCCGCGAACACAGGCATCGCACTCGAGGCTCACCGGATCGCAGAGCCCCGGTTCGCAGGTATCGACGAGGTCGAATCCGCTCCGGTCAGAGTTGCACGCTTCGAGCCGATCCCCCATGCAACGGCGCTCTCCCACCGTGACGCACGCGAGGGTCGTGCAAGCGCCCGCATCGGCGTTGCACGGCTCGTCCAGGCACTCTTCGACGACATCGAACGCCGAGCGCTCGTCGTCGCACACTTCGAGCACGTCGCCGGTGCAGCGGTGCTCGTTCGGTAGGCACGCCGCGCAGTCGGGGCCCGTTGCGAGCGCGCAGTGCTGAACCGAGTCGCACTCGGTGCTGACGGTGGTGACCAGATCGGCGCCGCAGACGGTGCGCGTCGCGCCTTCGCAGAAGGCTTCGCCCGGTGTGCGGCCGCGGCATTCGTCGGGAACCACGGCGCAGCGGCCCGTCGGATCGCTCGTCGTGTCGCAGAGCTCGCCGTTGCCGCACGGCGTTCCGGTAACCCACACGGCGTTTTCACAAACGAGCCGTCCCGGAGAGGCCTGGCCGGCGCACTTCACGGCCCCCTCGTCCGAGCAGGGGTCGCCGGGGGTCACCGAGCCCCCGCCGCCTCCGTCACCGCCCTCACCGCCCGGACCGCCGCCGCCCGTCGCGGTGCCGGCCGAACCGCCCGTGCCATTCGAACCCCCCGCTCCCCCGCCCCCGCCAGGCCCACGGCAAGCGCCGTCAGGCTCGCACACTTGATCGGAAAGGCAGCGCGCAGCGTCGGTCCGGCAGTCCGTTCGACACTCGCCGTCGAAACACGCCGAGCCCTCCGGACAGGGTTCTCTCTGCGCGCAGCCCGCCTTCCCGGTCGAAACACAGCCGTTTCCCGTGAGCGTGCTCAGGCAAAATTCGCCGTCGTCACAATCGACGTCTCGCTCGCACGGCGGGCTGCACGTCTCGAACAGACAGACGTGCATCGGGTCGTCGCAGTCGGAGTTCAGGATGCACCGCTCGTCGCGCCCGGCTCCGACGATCTCCGGATCCTCGATACCGACGATGGCATTACAGGCCGCGACGGCGGCGAGTCCGAGAAGCCACGAGCGACCGGCCGAGGCGGGCCGTCGCGCGCTCATCGAAACGAACCTCGCACCGCGACCGACCCGGGACCGAGCACGAGACGCGCAGCCCCCGGTTTCTCGCTCGAGCTCGGCGCCGTCAGGTAGACGACGACGCCGGCGGCAAGCAGGGCGCCGCCGGCAATGAACGCGACCGTGGAGACGTTGCCTGCGGCCTGCGCGTCCTTGCGGATTTGGGCCGCTTCCGTCGTGCACTCGTTCTGTTTGCAGCCGGCGTCGTTCGATTCGCTATTTTGCGAGATCGCGGAGAGCCCGAAGGCCGTGCCGATACCGAGGCCGACGACGCCGGCGCCACCGAGCGTGAAGGCG
>DASUTR010000219.1:0-5997 GCA_036374535.1 Polyangiaceae bacterium | reverse complement strand
CGTGAACGCCGGCGCCCCCGTAGATCTCGGGCGGGTACTCGCGCGAAAGCAGGGCGACCTTGGGTCGGGCGGCGGGCATGGTTACCTTGTAAATTAGTGAGACCGATGGCCAAGAGCCAAGCAAAGAACCTCGTTCGCCTGAGCCGCGAGCTTTCCGCCGCCGTCACCAGCCTGCGTTTCGCTGCGCCGGTCGCCTACGTCTACGCCCCGCTCGACTACGCGCGAGTCCCCCACGAACGCTACCTCGAGCGCTTCGGCGCCGGAAAGAAGGAGGTCTTGCTCGTCGGCATGAATCCGGGACCGTTCGGTATGGCCCAGACGGGCGTGCCCTTCGGTGACGTCGGCATGGTGAAAGACTTTCTCGGTATCGAAGGTCGCGTCGACAAACCGGCGCGCGAGCACCCGAGCCGGCCCGTGCTCGGCTTCGCATGCCAGCGCGGCGAGGTCAGCGGCAAGCGGCTCTGGGGATTCGCCGAGGCGAGCTTCGGCACGGCGGGACGCTTCTTCGAGCGCTTCTTCGTGTGGAACTACTGCCCGCTCGCGTTCCTCGAAGCATCGGGAAAGAACCGCACGCCCGACAAGCTTCCGAAGGCCGAGCAAGAAGCGCTGTTTTCGGCCTGCGACGCCGCGCTCGTGCGCATCGTGGGCGAGCTCGGCGTGACCACCGTCGTCGGCGTCGGGGCGTTCGCGCTCGGTCGCGCCGAACGGGCGCTCGCCGGATTGCCGCTTCGCATCGGCACGGTGCTGCACCCGAGCCCGGCGAGCCCCAAGGCGAACCTCGGTTGGGACCGATTGGCCCGAAAGGAGCTTCGAGCGCTCGGGGTCGCCTGGCCGGATCCGCGAGCTCCCCTCTAAACATTGCCGTCGGGCCGGTATGGCACTACTGCCTGGCCCGCGAATGTCGAACTTGCCCAAGCTGACCTGGGACGTAAACCCGGTCTTTTTCCAGATACCGCGGCCCCTGGTCCTCGTCATAGCCGCCCTCATCGCCGGCTACAGCCTCTACCAGGACATCCGGAAGAACCGCAGGAGCGCGGTCTGGACGTTGCTTCTGTTTGCGGGACTCACCGGTCTCGCGTGGAAGTTCACGGAGTCGAAGCTCGGCTACGCCTACTTCATCGCGCTCGCGGTGGCGTTCATCGTGGAGGGCGCGCGTCGCAAGGCGAGCGATCACTACGTGACCGCGGCGCTCTTCGCCTCGCTCGGGTTCATCGCCTGGCGATTCCTGCCCGAAACGCTCGACCTTCGCTACTACAGCCTGCTCTTCGTGGGCGTATTCCTGGGCGGGTACGCCTTCTTGAAGTGGCAGATCGTGCGCGGCGGCGGCCCCGCCGAGGACGCCGGCGACTTCATCGTCTACGGCGTGCTCGGCGTGCTCTTGGGCGCACGCCTCGGGCACGTGCTCTTCTACGATCTCGACAAGGCCCTCGCCGACCCGGCTTGGGTGTTCCAGATCTGGACGGGCGGCCTTGCGAGCCACGGCGCCGTTCTCGGCCTGATCTTTGCGATGTGGCTCTACACGAAGGGCCGCCGCATTCCCTTCCTCGAAGGCGCGGATCGCTTCGCCTTCTCGGCCGCTCTCGGCGCGACGCTCGTGCGCGTCGGCAATCTGATGAATTCGGAGATCGTCGGCCGTCGCGTCCCGGGCGAGACTTGGGGCTTCTTCTTCAAGCGCTTCGATCACACCGATCATCCGGTGTATCGCTACCCGACGCAGATCGGCGAGATCCTCCTCGGCCTGCTCGTCTTGGGCGTGCTCTACGTCGTCGACAAGCGTTTCGGCAAAGAGAAGCGTCCCCGGGGCCTCTTGATCTCGACGTTCTTCGCCGTCTACTTCGTCGGCCGCTTCATCATCGAGTTCTGGAAAGAGTACGAGCCGCCGCTGCCGGAGGGCACGCCGTATCCCTCGAGCCTGACGACCGGTCAGTACCTGAGCATTCCCGGAATCTTGCTCGGCTTTTTCGGAATCTACTGGGCGATCAAGCAGCGTGTTCCCGTGGGTTGGCCGAGCGGGCGACTCGCCGGGGACGAGGACGAGCGAGAAAAGCGCGCGCGAGACGAGGAGCTCGTCGACGACGAGGAGCTCGACGACGAGGACGACGAGGACGACCGCGAGGCCGAGGCCAAGCGAAGCTCGCAGAAGAAGCCCGGCAAGAGTGCGGCCCGCGACGACGACGACCTCGACGAGGACGAGTCGGACGACGACGAGCCGGACGACGATTCCGGCGACAAGCCGTCACGCGAGCGCGACGCCGACATCGACGAGGAGTTCGACGACAAGGGCGCCCTCAAGCGCCGCCGCGGCCCCCCGGACACCTGATCGGACCTTCCGCGCGAGGGCGGAAGGATGTCCGCTACTTGCCGCCTTTGCCGGTCTTCTTTTCGGGGGCGCGCTTTTCGCCGGTGTTCTTGCCGCCGGCGCGCTTCACAGCGCCGCGCACGGTGACGAGGCCGCCGCGCGCGCCCGGGATGCCGCCGCGGATGAGCACCGCGTTTTGCTCGGGAAGCACCTTCACGATGGGCTGGCTCAGGATGCTGACCGTCTCGTTACCGTAGTGGCCCGGCATCTTCTGGCCGAGCTTCACGCGACCCGGCGTCATGCGGGTACCGATGGAGCCACCGTGACGGCGATACTCGTGGGTACCGTGCGTCATGCGATAGCCGGAGAAGTTGTGGCGCCGCATGACGCCCGTGAACCCGCGGCCACGCGTGATGCCACGCACGTCCACGAACTGCCCTGCCTCGAACACCTGGTCGATCTTGAGGTCGTGACCGATCTCGAAGCCGGCGGCGAACTCGGCCGTGCAGCGAAGCTCGCGGAGCATCGCCTTGGGCGGGAGGTTCGACTTCTTGTATTGCCCGGCGAGCGGCTTGTTGGCGCGGCCCTCTTTCATGTCGCCGCCCATACCGAGAACGAGCGCGTCGTAGCCGTCCTTCTCGAGCGTGCGCTTACCGACGACGATGGAGCTTGCCTCGACCACCGTGCAGGGCACGACGCTCCCGTCCTCGGCGAAAACCTGAGTCATGCCGAGCTTGCGACCGATCACACCGGGATGCGTATTCATGGGAAAGAGCTCCGTTGGCCCGCCGGCGCGATAGGCCGAGCGCGGGGGCAGCGCTTCTAGCGCCCGGGCGGAATCGAGTCAACTTGGATGGCCGAGTGGCCGGGGCGGCACGCGGGACTGCCTAATTCCCCGCGCTCGCGGGGCTTTCCCCGAAGCAGGACCAGCCCGCGGGCATGGCGGTCGAACGGCTGCAGCGGGCCTTCGAGAAACCCCTGGCTTCGCCCGGATTGCTCGAAAGAAGCGTCGCCCCTCTGAGGTCGGCGCCGCTGAGGTCGGCTCCAGCGAGGTTGGATTCGGCGAGGTTCGCTCCGGCGAGGTTCGCTCCGGCGAGGTTCGAGCCACGGAGGTCGGCGCGTCCGAGGTCGGCACGCGCGAGGTCCGAACGCGCCAGACGAGCTCCGCTGAGGTCCCGCGCTCCGGCGCGGGCGAGCAAGCGCGCCGCCCGCGCGCGCGCCTCGTCGCTCCCACGGTCCAACGTGACCCTCCAGCGAAAAAGGACGAGACGATCGGGCTCGAGCGGAAGCGCCACGGCGAGCACCGCCCCGAACGCGGCCACCCGCGCGAGAAGCGGGTTTTTCGCGAAAGCCGGCAAGAACAACGTCGAGAGCGCGAGCCCGAGCGTCATCGCGGCGCCGGCGAAGGCCGCGGAACGCACGCTCGGAACGGAAGGAACGAAAAGGAGCAGAGCGCTGACGACGACCGCGCAAAGCCCCACCCATGCTCCGGCACGCACGAGAGCGTGCGACCGTTCGACGGGAGCGCCGAGGCGCGGCGTCGCCCGCCGCTCCGGGGCGGCATCGACGACGGACTTCCGCGGCGCCGCGGGCAGGCTGCTCACGCAGTGCCGCGGGTACGCTTCGCCGGGGCCGATCTTGCCGATACCGACGAGCTCGGGCGTGAGATAGCGCGCGATGTCGGCTTCGAGCTCCTCGACCCACTGGTAGCGGGCAGCCGGATCATGCGCGGTTGCTTTGCGGATGATCCGCACGAGACCCGGTGGGAAGCGCTCGAGTGACGCGAGCTTGGCGAACGCGTCGTACGGTTCATCCGGATCGGAACCCTGGAGCAGGAACCACAACACGCGGCCGAGGCCGTAGACATCGGCCGTCGGACTCTGAACGACTTCGCCGCCGAGCTCTTCCGGAGCGCGGTAGGTGGCGTCCGCGGCGTCCAGCGGGCGGCCGGGTTCGGACACGCCGAGCATGCCGGCGTCGACGAGAACCGGTGCGAGCGCGTCGTCGACGAGGACGTTCGAGGGTTTCAGGGCACGATGCAACAGCCCGACTTCGTGAAGGCCGGCGACGGCGCGGCAAATGCGCCCGAAGAACTCGAGAGTGCGCTGCACGTTCCAAGCGAGCGAGGGAATGCCCGCTGCGCTCCCGTTGTCGTAGTAGTCGAACGTGAACGCGAGCCCGTCCGGCGAGATCGCGTGCAAGCGCGCGAGCGCCGTCGTGCCCCGCCCGGCGACCTCCGACGCCCGGCTCATCGTTTCGACTCCGCGCCGAAACGCCGCCGCGACGGCTTCTTTCTCGGCCGCTTCGGCTCGAGCGATCTTGACGGCGACGGTCTTGCCCTCGGCGTCCCGAGCGGTCCAGACGGTGCCGTTCGGGCCCCGGCCGAGCATTTCGACCAAGCGCACGCCGAGGATCGTTTCTCCGGCGATTGGGGCGTTGCTCGACGAACCCGTGGCGGCGGGCGCGGAGCCCGCGGTGAACGGCGAAGCGTGCACGGACTATTCCTCCGGATTCTCGGTGGCGATAGCGGGCGCCTGCACGATCTCGCCCCGATCGCTCAAGTACCCTTCGAGAACGAACCACGACGTCTTGCCGTCTCCGTCCGTATCGCCCTGGGCCGAGGCCGACCACGTTTGGTCGCCCGAAAGCCCCGGCGGCCTGCCGCCCTTCGGCAGCGTGACTTCTACGGGCGGTCCGTCGACCTTGTAGCGGTACTGGTAAAACTGCGGGCTCGCGATCGAAAATTGGAGGCAGCGCCACCCGGTGAAGCGATCGCCCGCGTTGTAGTCGGCTCCGGCGGCGTGACTCGGCTGATACTTCCTGCGCGTGACCGAGCTCATCGAGCTCGGAACCGACGTACTCGAGTCGCAGAGACGCGCACCGGCTTTGGTGACGGTCGCGCCATTGCCATTGCCATTGCCGTTGCCATTGCCGTTACCGTTGCCATTACCGTTATTGCCGTTGCCGTTATTTCCATTTCCGTTTCCGTTTCCGTTTCCATTGCCGTTCGAGCCGGACGACGTCGTACCGTCCTTCGCGAGCAGTTCGCCCGACATGTTGTCGCGGGCCGCAGCGGCTCGAACCGCGCGCGCGATACCGCCGACGTTGATGAGCGCCTCGGCAGATTTGGAGCTCGCGGCGTAACGCGCGACGCCGTACGTGCTCAGGGCGGCGAGCACGCCGATGATGACGACGACGATCATCAACTCGACGAGTGTGAATCCACGAGCGTTCCTGCGATGCTGCATCCCGACTGTTTCCTCGTATCGAAGCAGGACGTCCCGTTTTGAAACTGGATTAAGGGCACGGGCATTTCAACGCTCGCGAGCCTCGGCGCGCGCTTTTGTGCGGCAATGTGGGCGAGCGGGTGACGACGTGTGCGGAGGGCGCACCCGGATCCGCGGAACGATGCCCCTCCCGTCGCGCCTTCGACCGCCGCGACTCGAGCTCGGCGATGGCGAAGTGGAGTTGGTCGTGCCTAGCGCGAGCCGAGCGCGTCGGCGAGCGTGTAACGGCCCGGTGGTTTTCGGGACACGAATTTCGCCGCAAACACGGCGCCCTCGGCGAACAGATCGCGCGAGGAGGCTCGGTGCGTGAGCTCGAGCCGCTCGCCGTTGCCGAGCAAGAACACCGTGTGATCGCCGACGACGTCGCCGCCGCGGACACCGAACACCCCGAGCTCGTTCGATGGTCGGGCG
>DASUTR010000218.1:0-9341 GCA_036374535.1 Polyangiaceae bacterium | reverse complement strand
GCGAACGCTTCACCGCGAGCTGAATCGAACGCTGGTGCTTGGCGCAGGCGCCGGAAATCCGGCGCGGCACGATCTTTCCGCGTTCGCTCACGAAGTACTTCAAGGACTGCGGATCCTTGTAGTCGATGGGCGGCGCGTCGTCCGAGCAGAACGTGCAGCCGCGCCGGCGCGAGCGCCGCGGTCCGGGGGCACCCGCGTCCGTCTTGTCCATTCGGTCCCTGGGTCCTTCGCGCATCATGATTGAGCCTCCTGTCCCGGCTCCTGAGCAGGCTCCTCGGCGCCGCCGAACTCCTCTTCCACGTCACCTTCGGCCGGGCGCTGCCGCTCGGGGCTGTCCTCGAAGCCGAGGATCTGCTCGATGCGCTCGCCCTCGTCCTCGCCGGGCTGCGGCGGTTCGACCGCTTCGAACTTCACGTCCTCCGCTTTGACGTTCACGCTCGCGGGATCGACCTCTTTCCGCACGTTGACCGTCTGGTATTTCACGACGTCGTCGAGCATGCGCAGGTTGCGCTCGAGCTCGTTCACGACGTCGCCCTGGCCAAGGTACTTCAGGTACACGTACACGCCGCGCTTCTGCTTGTTCACCGGGAAGCTCAGCTGGCGCCGGCCCCAGTTCTCGATGGACGTGAGGGTTCCCTTACCCTTCGTCATCACCTCGTTCACGCGCTGCGCGACGCGCTCCTGCGCGTCCCGCGTCACGTCCGGACGCAGGATGTAGATCGTCTCGTACTCTCGGGTCCGCACCGGACCCGCGCTGGCTTTTGGCAATGTGTCCTCCTTTTGGACTGGACGGCCCCCGGTCACGCCGGGAGCAAGGAGCGTCACCGAGCCCAATGCTCAGCGACGGTTGAGGGTGTTCATGGCCGCCGCGAGCCCATGCTTCGCGACGAGCTCCACGGCGTCGGCGGCGCGTTCGACCAACGAGCCGAGCTCCGCCTTCTCCGAAGAGCGGAAGCCGTCTAGCACGAAATCCGCGCCGGCACCCCGAAAACCACCCTTCGGCTTGCCTATCCCCATTCGGAGGCGCCCGTAGTCCGGCGTTCCGAGCTTCTGGCTGATGGATTTCAGGCCGCGGTGCCCGGCCTCGCCCCCGCCTTGCTTGAGCCGGAGCTCGCCGAACGGAAGGTCGAGCTCGTCATGCACCACGAGGAGCTCGCTCGGCAGTAGCTTGAAGAACGCGAGCGCCGCCTGAACGCTCCTTCCGGAATCGTTCATGTAAGTGAGCGGCTTCAAGAGCGAAAGCGGACCCGACGGCAGGCGAGCCTCGGCGTACTCGCCGTGGAACTTCGAGCGGAAGGGGACCCCTCCGGCGCGCTCGCCCAAGAGGTCCACCACCATGAAGCCGAGATTGTGCCGCGTGGCGGCGTACTCCGGGCCCGGATTGCCGAGCCCGACGACGATCACTTCTTGTCGGCCTTCTTCTTCTCGCCTTCGCCCTCGGCCTTCTCGCCGGCGGGCGCGGCGCCGGCTGCAGGTGCAGCAGCGCCGGTCGCACCGGCGGCTGCGGCTGCGGCGTCGGCCGGCTTCGCTTCCTCTTCCTCGACCACCTGCTTCTCGAACGCGACCGCGAGAACGGTCTGTTCGTCGGGCAGGCGGATGGTCACGCCTTCGGGCACCGAGAGGTCCTTCGCGAGAACGTGCTCGTTCACGCCGAGCGCCGTCACGTCGTGGACGAGCTTGGCCGGGATCTTCTCGGGCAGGCAGCGCACCGGAATGCGCCGGAATACCTGACGCAGCATTCCGCCGTCGACGACGCCCTTCGCCTTACCCGTCGTCTCGAGCGGCACGGCGACGTCGACCGGCTGATCGAGCGCGATCTGGACGAAGTCGGCGTGAAGCAGCTGGCGCGTCAGCGGGTGGTACTGAAAGTCGCGGATGAGAACGGTGAGCTTCGTCTGCCCGGTCACGTCGAGCTCGATGACGCTGTTCCGCCCGTGCGCGCTCGTGAGCACGCTCGAGAGGTCGCTCGGTGTGATGGCGAGAGCCTGAGCCGGGAGGTTTTTCCCATAGGCAACCGCCGGAATCTTGCCGGTCTTGCGCAGCCGCGCCGACGCACCCTTGCCGTGCTCGGCCCGAACATCTGCGGTGAATTTCCTGAGTTCCATGGGGCTATTCTCCTGAACGATCTCTGGTCTTTCCGGGACCTTCTACACGAAAAGCGAGCTCACCGAATCGCTGTTGTGAATTCGGCGAATGGCCTCGCCCAAAAGGCGGGCAATCGAAACGATTTTTATCTTCTTGGAAGCCCGTGCTTCCTCGGAAAGGGGGATCGAGTTCGTGACGACCACCTCTTCGAGGGGGGAATCCAGGATGCGCTGCACGGCGGGGCCGCTCAGCACACCGTGCGTCGCGACGGCGACGACGCGCTTGGCGCCCCGCTCCATTACGGCTCGCGCCGCGTTGCACAGCGTACCAGCCGTATCGATGAGGTCGTCCACGATGATGCAATCGCGGCCCTTCACGTCGCCGATGACGTGCATCACCTCGCTCACGTTGGCGCGTTCGCGCCGCTTGTCGACGATGGCGAGCGACGCCCCGAGACGCTTCGAATACGCGCGCGTGCGCTCGACGCCGCCCGCGTCGGGAGCGATGAAGACCGCTTCGTCGCTGAAACGCTGTTTCAGGTAGTCGTCGAGGAAAACGGGCAACGCGTAGAGATGATCGAAGGGAATGTTGAAGAAGCCTTGGATCTGCCCGGCGTGGAGGTCCGTGCAGACGACGCGCGAAATGCCGGCCGCGACGAGCAGGTCGGCGACGAGCTTCGAAGTAATCGGGGTGCGCGGCGCGACCTTCCGATCCTGACGCGCGTAGCCGTAATAGGGGATGACGGCCGTGATGGCGGCTGCGGACGCGCGACGAAGCGCGTCGCACATGATGAGCAGCTCCATCAGGTTGTCGTTGACGGGCGAGGAAGTGGACTGCACGACGTACGTGTCGAGCCCACGGACGTTCTCGCGGATTTCGCAGAACGTCTCGCCGTCGCTGAAGCGCGAAACGCGCGCTTCGCCGACCGGCGTATCGAGCACCTTGGCAATTTCGGACGCGAGATCCGGGTTCGAATTGCCGGTGAAAAGACAGACTCGCTTGACGGCCACGGGAGCTAACCCCGCGAAATAACGGCACTCTTTTCGAGCCCGAGCCCGCCGGGGAGCGCAGACCTAGCAGCGCATGCGCGCTCTGTCAACGCGCCGCACGCGCCGTTCGCGTTGCCCGCCGGGGCTCGAGCCCCCGAACCCCGTCACCGGTACGGGTTTCTCACGTCCAGATCCTCCCCGGACGCTCCGTCCTTCTTTTTAGCCGGCGGCGCGCGCCGCGGGCGAAGCGGCGGCGCCGTCACCACCGCGGGAGACTGCTCGGGGCTCGATGGGGCCGCGTCGGCCGACGGTTGGGGGGTCGCCGTCTCTACCGGGGCCTCGGGCGTCGGGGTGGGCACCGGGACGGGCGCAGCGAGCTGCGGGCGAGCCGCGACCACGACGGGCGGCGGCGCCGGTCGGTTCTGCGCGAAAAAGAAGCCGGCGCCGCCCGCGAGCGGCACGAGCACGGCCACGGCGATGAGCGGGGCCTTCGAGCGCCGTGGCGCTTCGAGCCCGGCGAGGGACGCTCCGGTGCGACTCTTCGAATACTCCTCGCCCGGAAAGGACATGGCCGCCGCGGAAACGCTCGACGGCGATGACGGAGGCGGAAGGGGGAGGCCCGCCTGGCTCGGCTGGCTCGACGCGAGCCACGCGCGCACCGCGTCGCGCTGCTTGTCGATCTCCTCGCCGAGCATCGCCTTCACGAACACGGCGACGTCCCGAGGAGCCGCGACGCCGCCCCCCTGCGCCGCCGCGAGCTCGAGAGCTTCGGCGAGCTGCGCGCACGTCGAATAGCGCCGCGCGGGGTTGCGCTCCAGCGCTCGCATCACCGCCTGCGAGATTTGCTTGTTCGCGCCGGGCGCGACGCGGATGAGCTCCGGAATCACGTCGTTCAAGACGCGTGAAAGCGTCGCGGCCTCCGTGTCCGCCTTGAACAGGCGCTTGGCGGCGAGCGTCTCCCAGATCATGACGCCGGCGGAAAACACGTCGGCGCGCCGATCGATGTCCGCGCCGCTCGCCTGTTCGGGCGCCATGTACGCGAGCTTTCCCTTGAGCTGACCGACGCGCGTCGCCGAGATACGGCTCGCCGCACGGGCCACGCCGAAATCGGTAATCCGCGAAACGCCGTCGATTCCGACGAGCACGTTTTGTGGCGACACGTCGCGGTGCACGAGCTGTACGAGCGCTCCGCGGTCGTCCCTGAGCTCGTGCGCGCCGTGCAAGCCGGAGAGCGCGTCGATGAGGATGCGCAGCGCGATCGGCGTCGGAAGACGCTGCCCCTGCCCTGCGGCGCGCGCGAGCAGGCGCGCGAGCGTGTCGCCCTCCACGTACTCCATCACGAGGTAGTAGCCGACGGGGGTCGCGCTCACCTCGAGGATGGACACGACGTTCGGATGGTGGATGCCGGCGGCGAGCCGAGCCTCGTCGAGGAACATCTCGACGAATTCCTTCTCGCCCGCGAGGTGCGGGTGCAGGCGCTTGATCGCGACGAAACGGCGAAACCCTCCGACCCCGCTGAGCCGCGCGAGGAACACCGTCGCCATGCCGCCCGACGCGATTTCGCCGATGAGCTCGTAGCGATCGACGCGCTGGCGTGCCGCGCCCGGATCGAAGAGCTTGGCTGCGACCATCAGAAGGTCCCTCGAGCGCCGATCTTCGGGCCGTGCGACCAGCCGATGATCGGCTGGATTCTGCGTCGAACCCGTGCGCTCGTGTCGTTCGGCGAGCCGCCGTGGCCCCAATCGATGGCGAACGCGCCCATGAGGCCCGTCGCGAGCGCGAGACCGCTCGTCACGCCGATGAGGACGTTCGTGCGCGCCTGCTTCGAGCGACCCTTCTTGTAGAGGTCGCAGTCGGTGTCGCCCTCGGCGCACTCATTCTTCACGCGTTCGGGCCCGGGGTTGTTCTTGGTATCGATGCCGCTCCAGACCGTGACGCCGCCCGACGCCACGGTGAGCCCGACGCCGACGAAGAACACCGTCGGCGACCAGCCCCCGGATCGCTCCGCCTCATCGGGTGCTGCATCTTCCGGCGTCGGCTCCTCGGCCACGGGTTTCGGCTCGGGACCGGCCTCGGCGACCGGCGGCGCCTCGAAGGCGAGCTCTCCGCTTCCGCCGGAGGTCGCCGTCACCGACTTCGACTGCGTGCGGCCGCCGCCGAAGCCCGCGACGAGGTCGTGCTGGCCCGGCGCGAGAAAGATCGCCCGCTGGAGGACCGGCTCGCCGTGCACGAGCTTCTTGCCGTCGACGAGCTGGCACGGCTCGCTGCACTGCACGTCGAGCTCGTAGAGCTCCTGCCGCGCTCGTTGGAGCAGCGCCGGCGCGACTTTCCCGAGCCCCGTCTCTTCCGACTGCACGTCGCTCGCGTAGAGATCGACGGCGAGCAGCGCGAGCGTCGCCGCTCGATCGAGATCACCCGCCTTGTCGCGCGCCTTGATGGCGAGCTCGAGCGCCGTAGCGCTCGGCGCGTTCGAGTCCGCGCGCTCGAACTGTTCGGCCGCTTCGGCGAAACGCCCGTCCTTGTAGGCGTCGCGGCCGCGATCGAACGCTTCGGCAGCGGCTTGGATCTGTTCGGGCGTCGGCGCCGCGCGCTCCTGCGCGTGCGCGCTCCCGGCCGCAAACAGCGACAGAGCACCGCCGACCAGAGCCACGACGAACCTCACCCGAACGCTTGAGAAACGCGACACAATCGCTCTTCGAAGCGTAACGTGCCACGCCGAGTCACGCGAGCGAGAACGCTCGCCGGGCGCGACGCAGCCGTGGGATTTGTGGGACGATGTGGGATAACCGGGGGACGCGTCGCGGCGCGTCGTCGTGAGGCGAAGAATCGCTCGCCGCGTTTTTCTGATCACTCGCGGGGCTATGCCATCTCCACGAGCAGCCGATCGGGATTCTCGAGGTAGCTCACGATGTCCTGGGCGAACACGGCGCCGACATCGCCGTCGATGATGCGATGGTCGAACGAGAAGGAGAGGTTCATCACCTCGCCGATCACGATCTGGTCGCCACGAACCACCGGACGTTTCTTCGCGGCGTGAACGCCCATGATGCCGACCTCGGGGTGGTTGATGATGGGCGGCGCCAGAAGACCGCCGAGCCTGCCGAGCGAGCTCACGGTGAACGTCGAGTTTCCGAGGTCCTCGCGCGCGGACTTGCCGGCGCGCGCGGCCACGGCGAGCCGTTCGATTTCCGCGGCAATCTCGAGGATGCTCAGGCGATCCGCCGAGCGCACCACGGGAACGATCAAGCCCGCGTCGGTCGCAACGGCGATGCCGATGTCGTACGTCTTTCGGAGAACGTGCTCCATCGCCTGCTCGTCGACCACCGAGTTCAGGCGCGGGTGCCGCTTGAGCGCAGCGACCACCGCCTTCACGATGAACGGCAGGAACGTGAGCTTCACGCCGGCCTTCTCCGCGTGGACCTTGGTTCGATCGCGGAGCTCGTTGAGCCGTCCCACGTCGCATTCTTCGATGTAGTTGAAATGGGCCGCGCTGTGCTTCGAGCGCGCCATGGATTCCCAGATGCGCTTTCGAAGTCCACGGATGGGAACGCGCTCGTCGGTCGCGCTCGCGCGCGGCGGCGCTGCCGGCGCTGCAGCCGGCGCTGGCGTTGCCGCGGGGGCGCTCGGACCGGGTGCCGCGCCGGGGCGGCCCTGCGACGCGTGGCGCTCGACGTCTTCCCGCGTGACGCGGCCCGCCGAACCCGTGGGCTCGACGTTTCGCAAATCGACGCCGAGCTCTCGAGCGAGCTTTCGCGTCGCAGGCGCGGCGAGCGGCTTGTCCGTGAAAAACTCGTTCGACGCTTTCGAACCGGCAGCGGACGCCATGCCGGGCAGGTCTTCTTTGATGTCGCCGACCGCAGAAGCCACGGGCCCGCCCTGACCCTGAGGCTTCGCGGGAGCCGGGGCCGGAGCCGGAGCGGCCTCCGCCGGAGCCGGCGCGACCTTGGCCGCGTCTCCACCTTCCGCACCGAGCTCCAGCACGACGAGCACCTGGCCGACCGGCACCGTGTCGCCCACCTTGAAGCGGCGTTCTGCGACCTTGCCGGCTTGAGGCGCGCCGATCGTGACCGTCGCCTTGTCGGTCATCACCTCGACCATTTCCTGGTTCTCGGCAACCGCGTCACCCTCTTGGACGAGCCAGTTGACGATCTCGCCTTCGGTCACGCCTTCGCCGATGTCAGGCAGCTTGAATTCGAGCTTGGACATGGGGAAGCCCGCTTCTAGCTCGGGGTATCGCGCGTGTCCATGGGCCGCACGCGCCCGCGCTGCGCCTTAGCCCGGCCGGACCGCTTCCAAGATCGCCGGCAAAATCCGATGAGACAACGGGAGGTACTCCATCTCCAGCGTATACGGGAACGGAGTGTCGAAACCGGTGACGCGCACCGGCGGCGCTTCGAGATGAAAGAAGGCCCGCTCGACGACGAGGCTCACGAGCTCGGCTCCGAACCCCATCGTCTTCGGCGCTTCGTGCACGACGACGAGCCGCCCCGTGCGCCGCACGCTTTCGAGAATCGTCGCGATGTCGACGGGCCAGAGCGTGCGAAGGTCGATCACCTCGGCCTCGACGCCTTTCTCGGCCGCCTTTTGCGCGGCATCGAGCGCTTCGTAGAGCATCGCACCGTAGGCGAGCACGGTAACGTGCCGTCCCTTGCGCACGACCGCCGCCGACTCGAGCGGGACCGTGTAGTCGCCGTCCGGAACCTCGCCCTTGGCCGCGCGGTAAACGCGCTTCGGCTCGAAGAAGATCACCGGATCGGGGTCGCGAATCGCCGAGAGCAAGAGCCCCTTGGCGTCGTAGGGGTTCGACGGGATCACCACCTTGAGCCCCGGCACGCTGACGAACGCGCTTTCCGGGTGCTGGGAGTGATAGTGCCCGCCGCGGATGCCGCCGCCGACGGGCGTGCGAATCACGACTTTCGCCGAGTACTCGCCGCCCGAGCGGTAGCGGTACTTCGCGAGCTCGTTGACGATCTGATCGTAGGCGGGCCAGATGAAGTCGGCGAACTGGATCTCGACGACGGGAACCATGCCGTAGAGCGCCATGCCGACGGCGGCACCGACGATGCCGTTCTCGCTGAGCGGCGTGTCGATGATGCGCTCTTCGCCGAACTCGTCCTGCAGCCCTGCGGTGACGCGAAACACGCCGCCCACCTTGCCCACGTCTTCGCCGAGCACGACGACGCGCGCGTCGCCCTTGAGCGCGACGCGGAGCGCATCGTTGATGGCCTGAACCATGTTCATCTGCGCCATCGTCGACCTAGCCGTGATGGGTAGAGGGAGCGCGCGCGCCGCGCAAGAGCTCGGCGCGTTGCTCGTTCAGGTGCCAGGGCGCTTTCTCGTAAACGTCGTCGAACATCGACTCGAGCCGCGGCGCCGGCGTGCGCTCCGCCTTGGCGACGGCCTCGCGAAAGCGGCCTTCGATGGTGGCGCGGAGCTCCTTGTCGTCGGCGTCGCTCAAGAGCCCGCGCTGCGTCAGGTATCCGCGCACGCGCTCGATGGGATCGCGCGCCGCCCACGACTCGACGGCCCCGCTCTCGCGGTAGCGATTCGGGTCGTCGCTCGTGGAGTGGCCGCCCATTCGGTAGGTGATGGCCTCGATCAACGTCGGACCCTCGCCGCGGACGCCGCGCTCGAGCGCTTGCTTCGTTACGGAGACGACCGCGAAGAGATCGTTTCCGTCCACGCGGACGCCGTGAATACCGTAGCCGATCGCCTTTTCGGCGAAGGTGCGCGTCGCCGTCTGCCGTTCCACGGGTACGCTGATGTCCCAACCGTAGTTGCGGCAGAGAAACACGACCGGCAGCTCGAACACGCCCGCGAAATTCAGCCCGCTGTGAAAATCGGACGAGCTCGTCGCACCGTCGCCGAAGTAGACGAGCGCCGCCACGTCGTTCTTCGCGATCTTCGCGCCCCACGCGAGCCCGACGGCGTGCGTGATCTGCGTGCCCACGGGCGAGCTGATGGATGCCCAACCGATGCTCCGGCACGTGTAATGGCACGGCATCTGCCGTCCCTTCACCGTGTCGTCGGCGTTGCCGAACATGTTGTCGACCAGCGTTTGGAGCGGCATCCCTCGCATCAGCGCGGCGCCGAACTCCCGGTAGCAGGGGAAGAGAAAATCCCTCTCGCGCATCGCGAACGCCGAGCCGAGGATGGCGGCTTCCTCACCGAGCGAGCCGACGTGGAAGCCGACGCGCCCCTGGCGCTGGAGCGCCACGAACCGCTCGTCGAGCAGGCGGGTTTCCACCAGGTGGCGATAGAGGCGGA
>DASUTR010000217.1:0-5257 GCA_036374535.1 Polyangiaceae bacterium | reverse complement strand
GACCGCGTCGTCTCCGGACAGATCCGGGAGCGCGCCGACGACGCTGTCGCACGCCGTACTGATGCGCGAGCCGCGGCAGAGCACGAACACGTCGCTCGCGGGGAGCGAGCCCATCAGCGTGACGGCGGTGCTTCCGGCCGCGGCCGCGTAGTGCACGCGAACCTCACAACCGTTGAGGCTCACCGCCATGTTCGTTGCGTTGAAGATTTCGAAAGCGTCGGCCTCGTTGGTCGCGCTTCCCTCGTAGTACTCGCTGAAATAGAGGTTCGGGATCACCGACGGCATGCCGCCAGTGCCACCACCGCCGCCAGCGCCGCCACCACCGGCACCCGCTCCAGCCTTGCCACCCGAGCCGGCACCGCCGGCACCGCCGCCACCGGCACCTGCTCCTGCCTTGCCACCCGAGCCAGCGCCACCGGCGCCTGCGCCGCCCTTACCACCCATACCGGCTTTACCGCCCATGCCGGCGCCGCCCGTACCGCCGGTGGTAGTTCCGCCGTCGCCGCCTTCACCTTCGCCACCTTCGCCGCCGAAGCCACCTTCCCCACCGGTGCTCGTACCGGCGCTGCCCGCAGAGCCGGCGCTGCCCGCCGTGCCTCCGGCTCCGCCGGTGTTGCTGCCGGCGCTGCCGGACGCGCCCCCCGTCGCGCTGCCCGCGTTGCCGGACGCGCCCCCCGTCGCGCTGCCCGCGGAGCCGGACGAACCGCCTCGACCGTTGCCGTCATCCATCGACTCGTCGTCACCGCATGCAACGGCGCCGCTCAGAGCTCCGACGAACGCTAGAGAAATGCTTGAACGAAACCACGTATTCCCTCGCCACATGCGCGGGAGTCTCTACCAGTCGAGAGACGAAGACAAGCACCTTCGAACTTCATGAGAACGTTTTGTTCCGAGTCCGGTCCAGGTGACCGATGCACTTGGCGAGGAACGCGTAGCGGTGAATTTCGCCGCGCCTGCACGCTGGCGGTGCCGTTTGGACGACGTGAAGCGCCGTAGTCACTTTTGTGATCCGTCGAATACGGCTCGTGTCTCTTTCGAATACGGCTCGTGTGTCTCTTGGGCATTGCGCCCGAGCCCCGCTCCTCGCTTTCGCGCGGCGCGTCAGGGCTTGAAGCGGTAGCCCACGCCGCGCACCGTGACGAGGTGCTTCGGATCGGTGGGATCGAGCTCGAGCTTCGCGCGGAGCTGCAGCACGAAGTTGTCGATGGTCCGCAGCGTCACGTGATGATCCGGACCCCACACGCGTCCGAGGATCTCCTCGCGCGTGAGCGCTTGATCGGCCGCGTCGATGAGACACCACAGCACGTCGAATTCCGTGGCCGTGAGCTCCACCAGTGTGCCGTCCTTGTGAACTTCGCGTGTGCGTGGATTCACCTCGAGACGCCCGGCGCGCATCACCTGTTCACCGCGCTTGCGCACGATGCCGTCACGCCGGAGAACCGCCCGAACGCGCGCCAGGAGCTCGGCGAGCCCGAACGGCTTCGTGATGTAGTCCTCGGCGCCGAGCTCGAGTCCCATCACTTTGTCCGTTTCCTCCCCGCGCGCGCTCAGCATGATGACCGGAACGGTCTCGCCGCGCGAGCGCAGCGTTCGAACGACTTCGAAGCCGTTTCTGCGCGGCAACATGACGTCGAGGATGACGAGATCGAACTCACCGCCAAGAGCACGGTTGAGACCGTCGTCGCCGTCGACGGCGACGGTGACCTCGTAGCCCTCCGCCTCGAGGTTCATCTCCAGTCCGAGCGTAATGCTCTCGTCGTCTTCGACGACCAGGATCTTGCCGAGTCCGTTTTCCGCCATACCCGAGGAACCGCTATGCCGGTGTAGAGGGTACGACGCTTTCGCGGCGCGGGGCATGCTCCGCGGCCTGCGGGGGCAGCACCGGCAAAACCAGCGCGAAAACGCTGCCTTGGCCGGCCTCGCTTTCGAGCTCGACGCGCCCCTCGTGCGCCTTCATCACGTGTTTGACGATGGCGAGGCCGAGCCCCGAGCCCTCGCGTTCGCGCGAAAGTCGATCGTCCACCCGGTAAAATTTCTGGAAAATCCGCTTGTGCTCGCTGCTGGGAATACCGCGGCCGTTGTCGCGCACGGTCACGCGCCCTTCCCTGCCGCGGAGCTCGAAGCCGACCTCGATGCGGGGCGGGTCGCCTCCGTACTTGTGCGCGTTCGTGAGCAGGTTGAGGAGCGCGTCGGTCACGGCGCCGCGGTCGGCATGGACGAGGAGCGACTCCGGGGGGAGCGACGAGACGAGCTCCACGTGGCGACGCTCGCGCACCGGCTCGAACGCCTCGAGCGCGGCGACGACGATGGAGCGCAAGTCCGTGTCGCGCAGCACGAATTCTCGACCGCCGCTCTCCATGCGGCCCCAATCGAGCAGGCGATCGATGAGCTCTTGCAGCCGCGTGCTCTCGCGCGAAAGGCCTTCGACGCATTTGTCCTGCGCGCTCGCGTCGCCGCGGCGCAGCGCGAGCGTCTCGGCGAACAAGCGAATCGACGTGAGCGGCGTGCGGAGCTCGTGAGACACCTTCGAGACGAAATCGCTCTGGAGCCGCGAGAGATTCGCCTCGCGCCGGACGAACACCCACACGAGCACGACGCCCGTGACCGCAGCGCCGGAAAGGGCGAGCACGAGAATACCCATCAAGACGTTGACCGCCGCCTCGCCCATGAACAAAAGGACGACGCCGAGCGCAAGCAAGAGCGACGTCGGCACGACCACGAGGGACAAGAGGAGCAGTACGATGCGCCGGTACCCGAGCAGCGAGAGGTCGCGCGATCGCCTCGACATCCACTGCAGTTTGGCATCGAGAGCGATCGGAGCCAAGCGGCCGCCGTCCCGGGCGCATGCCCTCCGGCGGCGCCCCAGAGTGCTAGAAACCCACGGTGTTCGCGCAGCGCCTGGCCGTCGTGCTGCTCTTGCCGCTGCTTCTCGTCGCTGCGGCCGGCGCGCTCTCCGAAGCGAGCGCGCGAAACCTGTTGCGCGTCGTCACCATCAACGTGGCGGGGCTGCCCGAGGGCATGTCGCGCTCGCGCCCCGTGAGGAACCTGCCGCTCATCGGGGAGCGGCTGAACGACTACGACCTCGCGTTCGTGCAGGAGGATTTCGCGTACCCGTCCCTGCTCCGCTCGCGCCTGCGGCTCGCCTACCAATCGAAAGGGTTCGTCCGCGGCAATCGCTACGACTTCGGCGACGGGCTGAGCCTGTTCTCGCATCGTGCGTTCCGCGAGCCGGCGCGCACCGCGTGGGCGGCGTGCCACGGAGTGACCGATTCGTTCTTCGACTGCCTCACGCCCAAGGGGTTCACGACGACGACGCTCGAGCTCGCGCCGGGAGCTTCGCTCGACGTGGTCAACGTGCATCTCGACGCGGGCTTTTCGGCCTACGACCGCAAGGCGCGCGCCGCGCAACTCGAACAGCTCGCCCGAGCGCTCGGCTCGGCTTCCCGCGATCGCGCCTTGCTCGTCGCCGGCGACTTCAATCTGTCGTCCGCGGAGCTCGGCGCGCTCGACGAGCTCGAACGAACCACGGGGCTCCGCGACGCGTGCCGCGCGCTCTCGTGTCGCGAGCCGCGGCGTATCGATCGCGTTCTTCACCGGAGCTCGAGCTCACTCGTGCTCATCCCCATTTCTTGGCGCGTCGATCCGACCTTCGTCGACACCGAGGGTCTTCCCCTCTCCGATCATTCGGCGGTCGCGGTGACGTTGCGGTGGCAGCACGTGCGATCATCGCGACCCTAGCCCTCGAGCGCGCGACCTTGGGCGCGTTCAGCCCTTCACGGCGCCGACGATCACGCCTTTCGTGAAGTTTCGCTGCACGAAGGGGTAAATGACGAGCGCGGGGAGCACGGTCACGACGACGACGGCCATCTTGATGGCGAGCGTCGGCGGATAGGCCGTAACGCCGGGCAGGCTGACGACGGCGCCGGATACGGACGGCGACTGCCCGGCGAGAATGTAGCTCTGGAGCACCCGCTGAATCGGCCACTTGTCGTTGTCGTCGATGAAGAGCACCGCGTTGAAGTACGCGTTCCAATAGCTGACGGCGTAAAAGAGCCCGACGACCGCGACGACCGCTTTGGAGAGCGGCAATACGATTTTGAAGAGGATCCCCCACTCCGTCGCGCCGTCGATGCGCGCGCTGTCGAAGAGCTCGCCGGGGATGCTCATGAAGAACGAGCGCACGACGACGAGATTGAAGACGTTCACCGCCGACGGCACGATCAAGGACCACAAACTGTCCTTCAGGCCCACGCCCGTCACGACGAGGTAACTCGGCACGAGTCCCGGATAGACGAGGAACGTGAACAGGAAAAAGAAGAGCAGCGGGCGGTGCCAGAGCGTTCCCGGACGCGACAGGCCGTAGGCGGCGAGCACGGTGAGCACGAGGGAGATCGCGGTGCCCACGAGCGTGACGAACAGGCTCACGCCGAGCGCGCGCGTCACCTGACCGTCGCTGAACATCGTGACGTAGGCGGAAATATCGAACTCGCGGGGGATGACGACCATACCGCCCGCGCGATTGATCGTCTCGCGGGACGCGAAGCTCGTCACGAGGATGGACCACATCGGAAACAGCACGGCGAGCACGACGAGCGTGAGCGTCGCGCCCTTACCGAAAACGAGCAGCGGCGAGGGTTTCTCTTCCCAAGCCGGACGCGTCGCGGAGCGGCGCTCGATGTGCGGAGCGTCGAGGGCGCTCATGCCTTTGCGTAGACTCCCTGCTCGCCGAAGCGGTGCGCGAGCTTGTTGGCCGAAACGATCAGGACGAGCCCGACGATGGCCTTGAAGAGACCGGCGGCGGCGCCGACTCCCCACTGCTGCGGAACGATCGCCTGGTAATAAACGTACGTGTCGAGGACCTCGGCCGCCTGCCGGCCCACGGCCTCGCGCTGGAGCAGGTATTGCTCGAACCCGACGTTGAGCGCGTCGCCCATGCGTAAGATGAGGAGCAGCACGATGACGGGGCGCAGCCCGGGGAGCGTGACGTGCCAGAGGCGCCGCCAGCGTCCCGCGCCATCGGCGGCGGCCGCCTCGTAGAGCGACGGATCGATGGTGGAGAGCGCGGCGAGGAAGATGATCGAGCCCCAGCCAACGTCCTTCCAAACGCTCTCGGCCGTGACGAGCACGATGAAGGTGTCGGCGTTGTTCATGACGTTCCAAGGCTCGATTCCGCGCCGATGGAGCTCTTGAGCGAGCAGGCCCGCGCCGCCCAGCATCTGCACGAAGAACGTGATGACGAGCACCCAACTGAAGAAGT
>DASUTR010000216.1:0-5752 GCA_036374535.1 Polyangiaceae bacterium | reverse complement strand
CGCGACGTGCGAATCAGCTTGTTGATCGTTTCGATCATGTGCACCGGAATGCGGATCGTCCGGGCCTGATCGGCGATGGCGCGCGTGATGGCTTGGCGGATCCACCACGTTGCGTAGGTGCTGAACTTGTACCCGCGCTTGTACTCGAACTTGTCGACCGCCTTCATGAGGCCGATGTTCCCTTCCTGAATCAGGTCGAGGAACTGCAGCCCGCGGTTCGTGTACTTTTTCGCGATCGAAACGACCAAGCGGAGGTTCGCTTCGACGAGCTCGGCCTTCGCTTTCTCGGCTTTGCGTTCGCCGCGGCGGATCGCGACGTACGTCTTCATCAGGTCGTTCACGTCGACGCGCAGCTCTTCTTCTACCTTCTTCACGCCGCGCTGAGCGTTGCGGAGCACCTCGTCCATCTCGTCGAGCGAGTCGCGATGGATGCCGAGCTTCCGCGCGAGCGCGTCCTCGCGCCGCGGGTCCTCCTTGGCCTCGCGGATCATCTTCTTGAGCTCGCTCTTCGAAGCGCCCGTCGTCTTCTCGAGCTCGACGATCTTGCCCTGGGCGCGATGAACGCGCTCGATCATCGACTTGAGCTTCGCGACGATGCGGTCGATGGTCTTCTTGTTCAGACGCATCTCCTGCAGCGTCTTCACGAGATCTTTCTTGTTGTCGCCGAGCTCCTTGTCGAACGCCTTGCGCTGGACGTCGTTCGCGCCCTTGCGCTCTTCGCCGATCTCGGAGTTCTTCTTGTCGAGCCGCTTGACGCGATCGATGAGGCGAATGACGCGGCGGTCCGCCTCTTCCTCGTCGAACTCGTGCTCCTCGTCCTCGGCGTCGCGCACGATGTCCTTCACGCGGATCTTGTGCGCGCGAAGTCGCTCGCCGATGTCGATGATCTCGCGCACGGCGATCGGGCTCGAAAGAATCGACGAGAGAACCTCGTTCTCGCCCTCCTCGATGCGCTTCGCGATCTCGACCTCGCCCTCCCGCGTGAGAAGGGCGACGCTGCCCATCTTGCGCAGGTACATGCGAACGGGGTCGTTCGACTTGTAGTAGTCGTCGTCCGTCCCGCTGCGGGGCGCCGTCGAGGGAGTCGCGCCGCCGGGCACGCTCTCGGCCGGCTCGTCGTCGCCCGCTTTCGGAGTGGCCTTCGAGGGCGCTTCGTCGTCCCCCGCGGAGCGGTGCGGAGCGATCTTGATGTTGCTCGCGTCGTCGACGACTTCGATGTCCTCGTCGTCGAGCGACGAGAGCACGTCGTCCATCTGATCGGGACCGACCTCGTCGCCGGGCAACGCTTCGTGCACGTCGTCGTAGGTCAAGAACCCTTTGCTCTTGCCGAGGCTGATGAGCGCTTCCTTGGCGCTCTTGCCGTTGGCCTTCGCGGCCGTCGCGGGGTGCGAGCTGTCGGTGTTGCTTGCCGCTTCCTTTCCGGACTTCTGCTGGGCCTTCGCGGGCTTCTGCTTCCCGTTCGAGGCGTGTTTCGATTCCGTGACGGTTTTCTTCGGCGCGCGTTCGGGCTTCTTGGATGCCACCGCTACCTCTTTGTTAGGACATGCCGCGGCGCCGACGCGCCCCTTCGACAGATCGTCGCAATGTGTTCTCGTCGACTTCGCCAGCCTTCTCTGCGCGTTCGAGACTCCCGAACAGCGTTGCCTTTTCTCGTGACCATTCGAGCGACAAAAGCTTTCTCAGATTAGGCTCGAGCACGGCCTTAGCATCAGCCAGGGTCTCGTGCTGTGGGGCGGCCCAGCGAGCGAGCGCGAATGCATGGATCGGCGGCGACGCCTTAGCAAGCACTACTTCGGGGTCCCATGCACCTTCTTGTCGAAAATGACGCATTGCGGCAAGCGCAATTGCGAAGTCGCCTTCGAGCAGAACCGCCGCCTGGTCGGCCTCCGGGCCGTCGAGAAGCTCCGGGAAATCGAGGAACGCGCCGAGGATCACGCGGCCGAATTCTTCACGCTGATCTCGGGAGCGCGCGCGATGAGGCGGCTCGAAGCGTGGACCCGCCGGCGCGTTCCGGGAGCCTCCCGAAAGTGCTGCGGAGAGGTTTCGTTTGAGCATGCCGATGGTGCGGGCGTCGCCGAGGTTCAGCCGAGCGGCGAGCTCGTCGGCGTGAGTTTCGGCGAGCGCGCGAAGGGTCGGGTCGTCCTCGCTCTTGATGAGGTCGATGACTTCCTGAATCTTCCGTGCCTGCGTCGCAGGGTCGTTTCGCTTGAAGTTCTCGTCGAGGCGCTCCTCCATGAGGTGCGAAATGATCGGCTGGGCGGCATCGATCACGTGCCGCGCCTTTTCCACGCCCTCGCGCCGCACGAACTCGTCCGGGTCCATGCCCGAAGGAAGGCTCGCGACCTCTGCGATGAGCCCCGCCTCGCGACATACGTCGCGTGCCGCACGCACGGCTCGGCGCCCGGCTTCGTCGGGATCGAAGAGCAGCTTCACGTTTGCGGTGAAGCGGCGGAGCGCGCGCGCCTGCTCCACGGTGAACGCCGTCCCGAGCGGCGCGACGACGTTCTTGAGCCCGCGCGCGTGCAAGCCGAGCACGTCGAAGTTTCCTTCGACGAGAACGGAGCAATCGGCGGTGCGGAGCGCTTGTCGCGCCTGGTAGAGCCCGAACACGGCCTCGCGCTTCTTGTAGGTCGGCGATTCGGGCGAGTTCATGTATTTCGCTGGAGGCTCGGTCGCCGTGCTCGGCTCGAGCCCGAGCGGTCGCAGGCGCTCGGCGGGCGGCTCCTCGAGCGAGCGCCCGCTGAACGCGATGACACGCCCCTGCACGTCGATGACCGCGAACATGATTCGGTGGCGGAAGCGATCGTAGTAACCGGAGCCGCTCTTGCGAGGCGCGACCAAGCCGACTCGCTCGGCCGCCATGAGCGACGCGCCCGTGTCGCGCAGGTGCGCGGCGAGGCCGTCCCAGCCGTACGGGGCGTAGCCCACGCGAAACGCTTGGAGCGCGTCGGCGATCGGATCGGTCGGCGACGAGGGCACGAGCGCACGGCGCTCGAGCTCCCGCTCGGCGAAATCGCGCAAGGGATGCTCGCGGAGCATGCGCTCGAAGTACGCCGCCGCGTGTGCGCTCACGTCGTAGAGCTCTTGCTGGCGCCGGCGCACTTCGGCGTGCTGGCGTCGTTCCGCGTCGCTCGCCGTCTCGACGATGTCGATGCCCATGCGTTCGGCGAGCCTCCGCACGGCTTCGACGAAGTCGAGACCCTCGGTCTCTTGGAGGAACTTGATGGCGTCGCCCGACGCCTGGCAGCCGAAGCAGTGATAGAAGCCGCGCTCGGCGTTCACGTGGAAGCTCGGCGTCTTTTCCTTGTGAAAGGGGCAGAGCCCCACGAAGCTTCGTCCGCGCTTCGTGAGCTTCACGCTCTCGCCGACGACCTCGACCACGTTCGCGTCCCTGCGGACGCGGTCGAGAGTCTCCTGAGCGATCACGGGTTCACCATCGAAAAAGAGTAGGAGAGGGGGCGGGCCGTCGAACGAGGCCGAACCACCATCCGCCGGATCCCGCGCTCTAGCGCACTCGCGGCCTCGCGGGTTGACTGAGCGCCCGTTCAGTATAACATTCGGGCGTGTATCGCAGGCTCCCCGTGCAGAACCCGGACAGCCGTTTCGATCGGTTCACGGTCGAGTACGACGAGGGAGAGGCGCCCGAGGAGGGGGTCGAGCTCTACGACGACCAATCGAAGAGCATTCTTTCCGAGAACGACAGCCCCGATCTGGGCTTCCGCTACAGCGTGAACCCGTACCGGGGATGCGGGCACGGATGCTCCTACTGCGCGTCGGGTGACACGCCGATCCTGATGGCGGACGGGCGCACGAAAGCGCTCGGCGAGCTCCGCGTCTCGGATCGGATCGTCGGGACCGAACGAAACCGCGGGTCCCTCCGCTACACGACGACCGTGGTGCTCGACCATTGGTGGGTGATGAAGCCGGCCTACCGCGTGACGCTTTCCGACGGGACGACGCTCGTCACGAGCGGCGATCATCGACTGCTCACCGAAGACGGCTGGAAGTATGTCGCGAGCGGCGACGCCGCCGAGCCGCCGCGCCATCGACTCGGCGAGCGCGATCGATTGCTCGGGTTCGACGTCGGCGCCGCGGCGCCGGAAAGCGGGTCGCGGCTCGACGGCTCCCGAGCGCTCCGCGTCGCTTGCGTGAGGCCTCTCGACGTCACGCTGCGGCTCTTCGACATCACGACGGGTACCGGCGATTTCGTCGCCAACGGGATCGTCAGCCACAATTGCTACGCCCGGCCGTCGCACGAATACCTGGGCTTCGGCGCCGGCACGGATTTCGAGCGCAAGCTCATGGTGAAGCGGCGTGCACCCGAGCTCCTCCGCGAAGCGTTCGAGAAGAAGAGCTGGAAGGGCGAGCTCGTCGTGTTCAGCGGCAACACGGATTGCTACCAGCCCCTCGAGAGCAAGCTCGGTCTCACGCGCGGCTGCCTCGAGGTGTGTCGCGAGTACAAGAACCCGGCGTACGTCATTACGAAGGGCACCACCGTCGAGCGTGACTTCGACCTTCTCGTTGCGCTCGCGCGCGACGCCGATGCGGGGCTCACCGTCAGCATTCCGTTTCTCGACGAGAAGGTCGCGCGCGCGATGGAACCGTACGCGCCGACGCCCGCGCGACGTCTCGAAACGGTGCGGCGCGCCGCCGAAGCGGGCATCGACGTGAGCATCAACGTCGCGCCCCTCATTCCGGGCCTCAACGATCGCGACGTGGTGCCGCTGCTCGAAGCGGCCAAGGCGGCGGGAGCGAGCTCGGCGGGCACCTCGATGCTGCGACTTCCCGGCCCCGTCGCCGAGGTGTTCGCTCAGCGCCTCGAGCGCGACTTCCCCCTCGCCGCTGAGAAGATCCTGCGGCGCGTGCGCGAGATGCGCGGCGGCAAGCTCAACGACTCGCGCTTCGGCGCGCGCATGGCGGGCGAGGGAACGTACGCCGACACGATTCGGGACATGTTCGAGGTCACGGCTCGCCGCCTCGGGCTCGACCATCGCCCGGCCGCCCCTCGCCCTTCGACGTTCGAACGCCCGGTGCGGGGGCAGCTGAAACTGTTCGATTAGGCTCGCGGCCGAGCAGGGATGCCCCCGAATCCCGATTCCCTTATCGATGAAGAGATGCGTGGGACTGGGTGGCTGACCATGGTTTTGGCGCTCGGCAGCGCCTGTGGGGGACAATCCGTCAGAATGGGCACGGACGGTGACGACACGGGGGGTGCGGCGAGCGGCGGTTCGCCGGCGGGAGGCTCGATCGCAACCGGGGGAAGCTCGATGGGCGGACACAGCGGCACGCCCGACCCCTCGAGCTGCGCGCAGTCGTTCGCCGCCTTTGGCCCGGCGTGCGCCGAAACGGCCCTCGCGAATCATTGCGCGAAGGGCGGATGTCACAGCCGCGCTACGCGCGCTGGACAGCTCGATCTCACCCCTGACGACCTTCTGGTGGGCCGCATCTTGGACGTGCCCGCGTCATTCGCGTTCGCCGGTCCTGGTGGGGCTTCCTGCCTTGGCGCAGGTTGTCCGACGAACGGGGCCATGTTGATCAATTCGTTTTCGGCTTCCAGGAGTTGGATCCTGCGGAAGATGGAGCCGTTCCTGCCCGGAACGACCATGGTCACCCTCGACATCGGGTGCGGTGACGCGATGCCGACGTTCAATGTCACCGGAACCGAGAGCTTCACGGCGACGGACAAGGCGTGCCTGACGGAGTTTTTCACGAACGTTGCCTCGAATGGGTTTGCCTGCGACCGGCCGAGTGG
>DASUTR010000215.1:0-13602 GCA_036374535.1 Polyangiaceae bacterium | reverse complement strand
AGCGTGAGCACACGAAGGCCCGATAAGCCATTTCTCGCGAAGAATCCACGCGACCGGCGTGGCAAATGAGCTGTAGTCAGGAGATCGCGTTTCGTCGCCGCACCGCGTCGTTCGAACGGCGAAGAACGCGCGCGTTCGGCTTGCTAGAGCAGCTCTGCCCCAGCAACCTTCGACAAGCGCCGGTCGAAGGTGCCTAGCGGAAGGTGACCGGCTCCGCGCGCTACCTCGACGATCAGGCAGTCGGCAAAGTCACGGCCGCCACCTTTACGGAAGAGCTCTAGAGCGGCGGCCACGATACCGGGTTCCTGCACGACGAGGTGCTCTTGCTCGAGAAGCATTTCCACGGCCCGCGCGATTTCTGCGCGACGGAGCTCGTATACCGAAGTGAGCACCCACACCACTTCGACGAGTACGACGTGCGAGATCCAGGCCCCGCTAGCGGCGATGTACGCCTCCGCCGACCGGACCTGAGCGTCGTCGTCCCGCGTGATGAGCCGAACGATCACGTTCGTGTCAACGGCTCGCATGCTTCTTTCTCAGGTGCGACCTGATCCCGTCTCGCAACGCTTGGTCACTCTTGCGCCGGGGCGGCCCCTTCGGAAACAGAGCTCGGTGAAGGTCGCCCATTCCGTACTTGGCGGCCTTGCGCACCACGATCTCCCGCCCTTCCTGCTGCCATTCGATGACGGAACCAGGACCGATGCCGAGCCGGCGTCTCACCTCGGCGGGTACCGAGATTTGCCCTTGCGCCGTCAGCCGGGATTGAGCGAGAGCCATACCCCTGGACGTAGCAGGTTACCGGGGTAATGCAACCGCGGGCGCGAGCGAAGCCTGCGCTCCGTCCCGATCGGTTCTGGCAGATATCGCTCCCGGTGTCCGATTGGGTTGCGCAGAAACTCCGGGTGGGGGGTTGAGGGACTGAACCGAACGAAGGGAATCGAATGAAACGCATTGGTCTGCTGCTCATCACCTTGGCCTGCTTGCTGACCCTTTCCCGGACTGCGGATGCCGCTTGGGAGAAGTGGTACCGCTACAGCCAGCCCGTAAAGATTCTGAACGTACACACCGAGGTCGTCGGCGGAAGCATCGCCTTCGTGGCCTATTACTTGTCGCCAACCGAGGTGGTGAGTATCGCCAACTTGGATCGCCCCGACATGCAGGCGATCAAGAACGCGCTCGACGACGCCTACAGAACCGGCAAGCGCGTCATGCGCATCGCCAATCGAAACTACAGCCGCAATCCCACTACGTCCCTCTGGTACGACGCCGCCGACAATAACGTGAACGTCACCTTCTACGCGATTCAAGGCGGTGATCAAATCATCCTTCGCATCGTCCCCTGAGGGCACGGCCAGAGCGCCGGAGAATGCCAGCGCTCTCTGCCGCCCCGCCTTGCGATGTCACAGCCCCCAGACGAATACCTCCGCGAGAGATAGGTAGTTGGTTCCGACGAGCTGAACCTTCACGTACCGCGCCTGCCGGTTGACGGTGACGTTCGTCGGGCGTCCTCCCGTGCCGGGCACGTTCGTCGTCGTCCACGACGAGCCGTCCGGCGACGTCATGACGTTGAAGTTCGTCAAGCGCTCGGCGCAGCAATCGGCACGGTTGAAAATGTCGATGGCCGTCACCCACTGACTCGAACCGAGATCCACCTGCCACCACGGTTGCGATCGGAAATCGCTGTGGGTGACCGAGTTTTCGGCCCACTCGCCGCTCGCATTTCCGTCGACCGCGCGGCTCAGAGCACCGCCCGAGACTACGGGCGACCCCGTCACGCTCTTGCCGAGCGCCAGATTGGGCGGCGGGTCCTTCGATTGAGCGTGAAATTGCCAGCGCTGGGCCGATGAACCATTGCAGGGCTGTGCGGACACCTGGATGTTCGCCGCCGTCAAACAAAGTCCGGATTGAACGTGGACGATCCTGCGATCGGCTCCGACCGCCCAGCGCTGCAACGCAATGTCTTGGCAGGGCGCCATCGGCTCTCCGCCCGCGGGAACGAGGCAGCGCGACAAGCCGGCTGCGTTGATGCGCTGTGTTGCCGGATCGTAGCGCAGCGTCTGGGCGCTGCCGGTGTTCGGTGCGAGGAAGGGAACCCAGCTCGACGTGACGGCGAAGTTGTAGTTCGGCATCGAGTCCGGGCTCAGGTAGAGGCCCCCGAGCGTGTCCTGCACCCACGTCCCCGCAGCGGTGCTGACGGCGCGTTCCGAGGTACTGCCGGTTCCCGTCGAATGAACGCCGAGGATGTGCCACGCACCGGCGAGTGGGGTGAAGTCTGGACCCCCGGAATCGCCGCAGATGATGGACTGCGGCGGGTTCCCGCCGTTGCTGTTCACGTAGCTGTAGAAACCGCCCTGAAGTCCGCCCGGAAACGGTGTACTGCCCGAACCCGCCGTGAACGGAGCGCCCATACGAGCGATTCCAGCGCCCGTGGTCACGGTGTTCTGCGTATGCTCGAAGCAGCCCGTGTCGAACGTGCTGATGCCGTAGCCGAAAGCGTACACGGGAAGATTGTTGAAGGTATTCGGCGCGGAGACCGCGAGACCGTGCTTCCTGACGAACGGTCCCCAGTTCGCACGAACGCGGATCATGGCGATATCGCGCGCTTCCCCGCCTGCCGACGAGACGGGCATACCCTGAACGTCATCGGCCACCACGGCTGTCGCCGGAGGGTTCGGCGACGCGAGCCCGGGTCGAGCGCCGAACTGAACGCGAATCCTCGACGGAGCGACGATCGTCCCGCCGATGGTCAAGTCGGTCGTGACGCAGTGTCGAGCCGTCATCACGTACGAAAACCCGGCCGAGCTCCTCACCAAAACGCCGGAACACGGCCGCGGAAACCACGGCGCGCCATCGAGACCAGGGTGATACACGGCGACCAAGTCGAAGAACTGCGCCAATGGCTCGCTGAGTACGGTGCCGTTCACGACTTCAGACCTCTCCGCTCGAACGCTTTCTCCGTTCTCGCCAGGTGCTCCACCCGAACAAGCCCCGAGGCTCAAGACGAAAAAACCGCCGACCGCCGCGCGACGCATATTCATATTCATGCTTCTCTCCCTGCACGCGAGAGTACACGAACGCGGCGCGCTCAACGGCCATTCATCATTCGAGACGAACTCGGACACTCAGCGCCACGATGGCGCAATCCGCGCCGGCGACGACGGCGCAATTCGCGCCAAACAAACATGTTCCTTGCGCTGGTTGCGCCAACCGAGCGCGAGTGCCCGAGCTCGCGGCGGCGTCATCGAGCGACCGAGTCGGCGCCGTGTTCGAGCTCGAACGAAGCATCGTGAGTGGTGGTTGGATTGGGCAAGACAGGGACTCGTGGGCCGGAGAAGGGCCACGCCGCGACCGCGACCGCCACCGCGACCGACAGACTATGTCGCCGTGATGCACCGAGACTACTGAGAGGCCTCGCCGGCGGGAGCCCTAGTATCGACCAGTCCTTGTGCGGAAGGGACGTCGGGACTCGGCGTTGCCGGTGTCGTGCTCTCGGCCGCGGGTTCCGCCAAGGGCGCTAGCTCGACGGCTGCGCTCGGCGCCGCGTTCGCCGCTTCCGTGTCTGGTGCTTCACTTTCTCGACGCGGCGCGACCCGGTGTTTTGGCGCGCGTTTCGGACGAAGGGTCACGGCGCTTCGCACGCTGTCGAGCTTTGCGTTCGACGGTCCGAGCTCGGCTACTGGAGCGCGGTGGCTCGGAGGAACCGCGGAGCGGGTGGCTTCGTCGTCTGCAGACGCTACGGGCAACGGAATGGGGTCCGGATTCCGGGGCTCCGAAACAGGTCGGGCGGGGACGTTGGCTGCGCGGCTCGCGGCCGAGCGTTCGGCGGAGCTCGTGGGTCGGCTCGGGACGGCAATCGCGACGACGAGCGCGCCGGCTGCAAGGACCAACGCTGCGATGGTCCCGCTGCCCAGTCGTCGCGCTCGGAAGTCGGGGAAACCCGTCTCCGCTTCGGAGCTCACGTCCCTGACGTTCACGTCCTGGGCGCTTTCTTCCTCGAAGCTCTGACCTTCGACGAACAGTTCGTCGTCCCGTACGTCCTCCGTCGCAGCGTCGCGGCTTGCTTCCGTGGGAGGCTCGGCGCTCGGGCCGGCGTCGCCGTCCGGCTCCCAGTACTCCTCGGTCGCGCCGATCTCGAGCGTCGGCTCGTCGCTCACGCTCGGCGCCCTCACCGCCGCCTCGTCTGGCGGAGCGACGCTCGGGGCGAGCGAGCCCCAACGTAGCGCTGCCACCGCGGACACCCGCCTCGACGGACGCGGGCGAGGCGCGATCGTCACGGGAGGCAGCGACGGGACGGGTGGCGGGGCCGCAAGCTTGTTCACCACCGCGCTGACGGGCGCCTGAGTGGGAAGCGGCGGCACGCTTGCGGACTCCGGCACGTCGTCCCAGCCCGAATCGAGGTCGTCGGCTGCCGACATGTCAGTGCGTGGCCGCGGTCAGCAGGATTTATCAGACACCGAGGAAAGGGACCCTCCGGGCCCCACGAACCTACATTGGCTCACCGCGTCACAAGGCGCTCGCGACGTGCTCGTGCAGAGCGAAGGCCCTGCAACCGCCGGTCCGGCTGCGTTCGAAGTGTAAGTGCTCCAGCCTCACCGGCACTCCGCGTTCATCCTCCGTCCCCATTCCTCGACGGTCGGCGCCCGCGCGAACCCCTCGAACGTGATCCATCCGTCGTTGTTGCCCGGCTCGTTGTCGTTGATTCCGACGCGGAGCTGTCCGGCGTACGGGCTCGTGAACGTGATGCACGGAGCGACCAGCGCACCGACGAAAACGTCGGTTTTACCCGCCAGGGCAATGCCGGCGGCGTGGGGCGCGCTCGCGAACGGTTCTTGTTCGAAGTTGTAGCGACGAGCGGAGCCGTCCGAGTAACCCGCGGGGCCCAGGGTCGCGTCGTACCAACTGCCGACCTTGTAGTGCCCCTCGGCGCGGAGATGCACGACTTCGCCCGCGACGAGCGGTCGTTTCCCGAAGGGCGCCGGGGGCGTCGTCACCAAGAGCTTTCGTTTCGGGAGGTCCATCGGCGTGTAGGGCGACACGACGATTTCGAGCTGCAGGACCGCCCCCGCCGACGTCGAAAGCAGGCGCGTCGGCGATTCGTAGGTCTTGGCGAGCGTCTCGAGGGTGAGACGCGCGACTCCGATGGTCTGCGCGCCGTCGTTCGCGTCGTCGTCGAGCACTTCGAGGCGGAGCCCGTCGGCGGGAACTGCAGCGCTCGGAACGACGAATTCGTACGCGAACGAATGGCTCGTGAGATCGAGCGCCACGGGGCTGTCGAAGCCGACGGCGGGGCCGGCGGCGAGCCGCACGCGGAGATCCGGGTCTTCGGGGAAACGCTCGCGGTGCTCCAGGCGAACGAGCGCGCCGCAGAGCTCCGAGGCGTGCTCTCCCGAGACGGGTGACACGAGATTCGTTCCGAGCGCGAGCAGTGAGCACACCGAGCTATTGCGTGGCTCTCGCTCGGTCCCGTCCCAGCGATTCTGTGTGCCGGGCTGCTTGGGCGCCACGACGACGCGATCGACCCGCAGCACGATGTTCTCCGGCAGGCGCTCGCGCGCGCTCTTCGCCGCCGGCGCGCCGCCACAGCCGACGGCGAACCCGACGAAGCTCAGAGCGCAAGCGTGCCGTGCGTTCATCGAGATTGCATGACGCTACGAGCCGGGGACCGGTCGCGCAAGCGGCCTTGCCTCTCAGTGCGCGACGTCGACGACGAGCCGCGGCGGTTCGGTGAGCTCGAGCACGCGGTAGCGCTTCGGTGAGGCGACGCCGAGCACCCAGGTTACGACGGCCTCGAAATCGCACGTTCGCTCGATTTCGAGGACGTTCGGCAGCTGCGGCCGGAGCTCACGCTCGGGAACCGTGGGACGACCGTTCTCTTCATGGGCGTGAGCCGGCGACAGACGCACTTCGAGCCAGGCGTCGCCCGCAATCGGTCGAGGGTCGCCTGCGCCGCAGTCACGCACGGGCCGATCGACGTATTCGAGGTGGTAGCCCGGCACACCGCCGCGAAACTCGAACACCACCCGATCGTAGCCGGCGTGTGTGGCGGCGCGGACCGCAAGCAGGATGCTCGGCGCCCGTTCGCGCTTCACGTCGACGATGCCGACCGTGCCCGTAAACACCTCGTTCGCGAGCGGGGGCGCGCTCTTCGCCGGCGGAGCGCTCTCGCTCGGCGGCGTACCCGAAGCGCTCGGCGCCGACTCGACGGAAGCGCTCCTCGCCGAGGTGCTCGGTCGTGCGCTCGGCCGGTCACAAGCCGAAACGACGAGGAGCAAGAGCAGCGTACGGGCGAGCAAGCGAGGGTCGATGCGGAACCATGTCATCCCCGCAACCGATCCTCAAGACGAGCGTCGAGCGCTCGAGCGTGGGGAACGCGAGGTGGTATCCTCGCCGCCATGTCACGCTGCGCCATCGCTCGTACGCTGCTCGCCGCGCTGCTCGTGACCGGCTGTCCCAAGAAGAGCTCCGGCGACGCGACTCCGAGCGCCGAGTGTCTCAAGCGCGGCGAGTCCTGTCTGTTCGCGCCGGGAAAGCTCGGCGTCTGCCTCGAGCGCACGAACTGCGCCCCCGGGGAACGCTGCCTCGCTTGTCAGTCGCAGCATTGACGCCCTTACGTCGATGCTTTCGAGCCTTGCCCCGGCGCCCGTTGCCGTTACGCTCGCGCCATGACGCGCTTTTCCTTGGTGTTCGTGGGTGCCGCTCTCGCGCTCGCCTGCGGCGGCTCGCCGAAGCCCGCTGCGACGCCGTCCGGGGAACCGGCGCCGGCGGCGACGAGGCCGGCGAGCACCGGCGAGCGGGGCGCATCGCCCGTACTGCGCCGTCATTGGACGCTCGGGCGGGAGGTGCCGTTCGTGTTGTACGTCGATGCCGAGGGGCTCTCGAAGACGGCTCTCTTCGCGGCGGTCGCTCCGTTCGCGCTCTCGCGAGAGGACATCGTGCCCGCGCCGCTGCGCGAGTGCGTGAAGGGTCTCGTCGAGGGAGCGCGCGAGATCGTCGCGGGGGGTGACGGCACGCGGAGCTTGCTCGTGGCGCGACTCGAGCCGAGTGCGCTCGCGACCGCGCCGGGTGCCTGCCTTGCGCTCGCGTTTCCTTTCGAGAAGGCGACGCCGGCTCCCGGCGCCGTAGAAGCGTACACTTACGAAAACCGTCTGCTCGTGACGACGCAGGAGCTGCTGCTGTACGGCACGAGCGCCGAGGTGACGGCGGCGCTCGCCGGGAACGCGCCGGACGGTGCGTGGCCGGCGGGGCTCGAGCTCGGACCGCAACAGTTCGTGGCATGCCGCGGCACGAACGGGACGGACACGAGCGGAAGCTGCTCGATGAACGTCGCCCCCGAGCTCTTCCGCGTGGACGTCCTGCTCGAGCTTCCCGACGAGCAGAAGGCGAAACAGGGCGTCGAGATGTTGAAGAACGTGCTCGTGATGACGGGCGCGAACGGACCGCTCCGCGGCTTTTCGTACGAGCAAAAGGGGTCGCGTCTCGAGCTTTCGCTCGAAGCGCGCGGGAGCACGCTCGAGCAGGCGCGAGAGCTCGGCACGGTGAGCGCGCTCGTCATCCACGGCGTCAAAAAATACGTTCAAAACGCGAAGCAGGCCGAGGCGCGAGTGAACGTTGCGCGCATCGCACGAGCCGTGCTCGCCGGAGAACCGAAGAAGCTCGCTTCGTATCCGGCGGTTCCCGCGACGATCCCGCGCGGGATGTACAAGTCGGCGCCCGCGGAGTGGAAAGCGTGGGAGCCGCTCGGCTTCTCGCTGCGGGGCCCGCAATTCTATCAGTACGAAATCGTCGCTGCGCGCGACGGCAAGAGCGCCGAAGTCATCGCCCGCGGCGATCTCGACGAGGACGGCCGCCCGTCGAAGTTCCTACTCCGTGTGAAGGTCGAGAACGGCGTCGCCACGACCGAGCCGCGCATCGAGGAGACCGAGCCGGACGAGTGAGGCTCTGCCGCTCTCGGATTCGTAGAACTTTACGAGCGCACTGAAGCCGAACGGCTTAACGGCGCGTCGGAGATTGAGTCGTCGGGGCTCGTGCTACTCGAGTACGTGCTTCGAAAAACCAGCTCCACTCTGTGTAGCGCTCTCGCTCTCGGCGCCGTCCTCGTCGTTGGTTGCGGCACCGAACCCGGCTCGGACGGGGACGACGCCGGGTCGGGCGGAACGTCAGGGGGAGCCGGCGGGTTCGGCGGCACGTCGTCGGGGGGAACGGCGGCGGTGGCGGGCGCGAACGCCGGCGGGAGCTCGACGGGCGGCGCGGTGGGCACCGGCGGGTCGAGCGTCGGCGGCAGTCTGCCGACGGGGGGTACCGCGGGGACGGGTGAGCCTACGGGCGGCACGTCGACGGGTGGCGCCGCCACGGGCGGAACGACGAGCGGAAGCGGCGGCGCGACCCCCGGCGGAAGCTCGAGCGGCGGCGCCGGGCAAGGCGGCACGGCTCAGGGTGGCAGCGCCGGCAGCGCGCAAGCCGGCAAGGGCGGCAGCGGCGGCAGTGCGCAAGGCGGCAAGGGCGGCTCGGGTGGCGGCGGTTCGGGCATGTACGCCTGCGACGGCTCGACCACTGGATACAACGCCACGATGATCAAGTCCGGGTCGACCTGGACGGTCACGAACGGAGGCCAACAGCGTTACTCCGGCGCCGACATGGAAGCGGCGTTGCGTGCCGCGTACGCGAGCCTCGCTTCCGGGCGCACGTCCAAGCAGAGCATCCTCGTCCAAGGCTCGGGAGACATCCCGGCCACCTCGCAGATCGTCATTCCGAGCTACACCGTCCTCAATGTCTGCGGCACCATCAACGTGACCGGCACGCCCTCGGGCTCCGATCGGTCGCCGATCCGTTCGACCAACGCCCGCGACATCGAGATCCCGAATCTGAAGATGACGGGTTCGCCCCAATACGGCCTTTTCTTCCGCGGGACGAACAACGTCCACCTCGGACAAATCGACCTTCGTCTGACCCGCTCGGCGGGCATCGGCATTCGGGCCGATACGAGCGGAAACGCCGGCAGCGACACGAATTTCAACACCGGGCTCCGAATCGACTACGTGTACGGGTCGGGCATGGGGAGCCACATCGTCGAGACCTACGGCATCGACGGCATCACGATCGGCCGAGTGGAAGGCAACGACGTGGGTGAGTGCGGTGTGCTCCTCAATCGGAGCATCAACGCGACCGTCGACCTCGTGAACTGCACGAACTGCGCGACCGGCACCGGGTACGCCGCGTTTCGTATGGCCAACAACAACGGCCGCATCAACAACGGCTACGGCACCGTGAACATCGTCGCGAAGAGCGTCGTCGCTCGCGGCGGTGGCCGCGGCATCTTCTCGGTCTCGGGCAGCGGCGCCGCCCGCATCGATCACGTCGACATCGAAGACACGGGCAACAACAGCATCCTGCTCGAGAACGCCCACAACGTGACCGTCGGAAACACGAGCCAGCAGAGCCGCATCGCGAGCGCGGGACAGCTTCGCATCGCCGGCACTTCGAGCGACATCCGAATTCAGAACATCGCCGTGAGCGGCACGACCATCTCCGAGAGCCCGTGCGCGACGAACAGCACGTGGACGAACGTCAACGGGGCGCCGACGAACTGCAACTGACCGCTAGGCGCTCTTCGTGTTCGTGCCGGCGACGACGACGACTTCGGAATCGCTGCGGGTCTCGACGCGCACGTTGTTCAGCGTTCGCGCGATGGATTTCATGCAGTTCATGTGAACGCGCTGCCAATCGATCTCGGAAAAGACGACGGTGACGCGGGCTCCGTTCGCGTCGAGGCTCTTCACGAAGTTGATCAGAGGAGCCACGGTCGCGGAGTTCATGTATTCGAGCAGCCGGAAGTCGACCGTCACCTTGGTGCCCTTCAGCTGGGGGACCAGCCGTTCGGCCATCGGCTTCAGGAATTCGCCCGGGTTGCGCGCGTCGCTCACGCCCCGCCAGACGACGATGGCGGAACCCCGCGAGCGTTGAACGGAGATGGAGAGCTCGTCTTGTTCGAAAATCCACGTGGAGTGAGTCATGGGAGGTTCCTGGTCGCGGCCACGATCACCACTTCGTCTTCGTAGCGACCGTAAAGCGAAAACTGGCCTTCTAGAGCGATTCGATAGAGACCGAGCTTCCCCGACTCGTTCTGGTTTTCGAGCAGCCGTTGGACGCGAGCGAAGTAGAGGGCCTCCTTGTCCGGCGCTTCGGCGATCTGTTGGATGCATTCGAGGAGCTCGTGAACGGCGTTCATGTTGGTGCAGCCGTTCGCGACTTCGATGCGAATTTGTTCGTCGTACCGTTCGAACTTGAACGAGATGCTGTCGGCGGCCGCGACGCTTTCGCCGTATTTGATCGCGTTCTCGGTGAGCTCGGACGCGGCCATGGTCGCTGCGTTCTTCACGCTGGTCGGAAAGGCGGCGAGAGCTTCACCCACCTGCTGCCGGATCTTGCGGATCGTCGGCCACACCGGCTCGATGGTGACCTTGAGCCGTGCCCTGGGCGGAACCAGGGAGGGCGGCGGCAGGCTACCGACGGGCCGTAGCGATTCGGTTGTGCACGTCATGCCTCGATGATCCTTACGTCTAGGGTGAGCTTGCTCTTAAGGCTAACGAATCGTCCCGGCCGGACAGGCGCCGAATTTCTCGGGAACGATGGCGCCGTTGCGGACGCGCCAGAAGTCGAAGATGGCCGCGGTGCCGTCGGAAGTGCCCGTCGCATCCACCGCCCAGCGACCTGCTGCGCCGACGTAGTGAATGGGCCTACCTTCGCCGACGAGCGCGACGGCGCGATCGAGAGCGTGCCAGGAGACCGACGTACCCGGCCCGCGGATGACGCGGAGAACGTAGGGCGCCACCTCTTCGGCCGTGGGCTCACGCCCGAGCTCGCGTTCGGCGACGAGGCTCGCGAGACCGATGGCGACGACCGCGTCGAAGTAGCGGTGCGACTCGACGCCGGGTGTCTCGCCGCTCCAGCGCTTCGCGTAGACCACGTCGAAGCTCTCGACTTCGTCGGGGAGCGCGAGCGAAATGCCCGCCGCGCCCTCGACGCTGCTGGCGATGACGTTTCTCAGGAATTCATCGCTGCGCAGGCCGGGCTCGAAGAACCAGCGGACGCGCTCGCGCCGCAGCGTCGACCACGCCCGTAGAAAGCCCGCGGCGATGGGCGCATCCGCCGCGATCACGATGGTGTCGGGCTCGAAGCTCGCTGCCGCCGTCACCGACTCCACGTAGTCGTCCGAGTCCTCGGGCAACGCGAGCGCGAGGCCGTGCCCCTCGCGCGCGGCGAACCGGTAGCTCTCGAACGAGCTCACCGTCGCCGTGGCGAGCGCGTGGCGGTACGCGTCTTCGGCGTGGACGACGACGAGCCGCGCGTCGAGGTCGCCGTAGACGCGATTGGCGAGCGCACAGCCCACGAACTCCGCCGCCGGCGCGGGCCGAACGAGCAGTCCCGAGTCGTCGCTCGAGAAATCCTCGAGCGTCACCGAGCTCGGCAAGACGTGCGAAAGCCTGCGTCCTCCGAGATTCTGCCGCACACCCTGAACGAGTTCGACGCCGTCGGGCCCGATGACGCCGAGTACGTCCTCGTCGAGGAGCTTCCCGAGCGAGCTCAGCGTGCGCTCCATCGTCGAGTGCGAGTCGTGCGCCACGAGGCGGAAGCGCCGCCCGCTCGCGTCCGCTTCGCGGTTCAGATACTCGATACCGAGCAGCATGGCCCGCTCGTAGTTGCTGCCGCTCGCAGCCGAGACGCCCGTGAACGGCACGATCGCACCGATGGGCGTGCCGTGCGGCTCTTCCTCCCCCGCGCAACCGGACGAGCCCGCGCAGAGCAGCGCCGCGAAAAGCAGGCGTTCGACGCTCGGGGCGCGGAGCTTCGTCACGAGCGACCCTAGTTGTTGCTGATGCCGAGGGTCTCGAGATACTCGGCGTAGAGGTCGATGGTGTCGGGCGTCACGATGTCTTGACCCGTGCTGAGCACGTCGCCGTCGAGCCACGGCCCGAGAACCCGCAGGGTCTCGTCCTTGCCGAGCACGGCCATGGAGTAGAGCGAGTAGACGCTGAGGTAGCCCATCCAATAGGGGCGCTGGCCGATCGCGGCGTCGACCTTGCCCGACGCGAGACCCTCGAGCGTCGTCACGTCGAGGTCGAACGCGACGAGCTTCAGGGAGCCGGTGGCGTTGCGCTCCTCGAGCACGTCGAGGGCGATGGGACCGTTGTACGCGTAGACGCCGATGATGCCGGCGAGACCCGTGTACTCGTCGAGCGCGCTCTCGACGTTCGTGCGCGCGACCTCGAAGTCGATCTCGTCGAAGTACGACTTCGCGAGCGATACGGACGTACCGACGAAAGCGTCTTCGATGCCGCGGATGCGCTCGCGCGCATTCGCTGCCGTCGACAAACCGGCGAACACGGCGACCTCGCCGCCTTGCGCGCCGATGAGCTCGACCATCTTCGCGCCCGCGGCCTTGCCCGCTTCGTAGTTCACGGTTCCGAGATAGAACGAGCGCATGCTGCCGTCCGCGGCATCCGAGTCGAAGGTGATGACGTCGAGCTCGGCGCTCACGGCGTGCTCGATCGTCGGAACGATATCCATCGCGTCGATGGCCGAGACGGAAATTCCAGCGAAGCCTTCGCTGATCTTTCGTTCGAGAATGTCCGTCTGCGAAGAGCTCATGCCGTCGCTCGTCGCGTCGAACGTCGAGAAGCAACCGATGGCCGAGGCGGCGCGGCCAGTACCAATCTGCGCCGGCGTCCAGTAGTTCGAGTGGCGATTGGCGACGACCGAGATCTTCACGTTACCGGCTTCCGGCTGCTCGCCGAGGGCGACCGTGAGCGCTTCGACCGCGCTCTCGAGCTCCGTCGGCACGAAGGGATTCGGGTCTTTGGTGCCGGGGTCCTTCGGCCCGTCGCTCGAATCCGTCGCGCCTCCTCCGCAGGCGGAAAGCGAGAAAAGGAGCGCGAGAATGGGGAAACGTGCGGGGTTATTCATGGGAAAATACGACCTCTCGCGCCCGAGCCTCGAGCGGACGTTCGTCGTCCGAGGTCGAGCGGGCGCTGCACTCGTGAACGGACGCGGGAGGGAAAGGATTAGTGTCAGTTCCCGCTCTACCCACGACCTCGGGTGAGAGCGCGTAGCCAAGGCGCCTACGTATCGCGCGGTATCGAGCGAAACGTCTAAAGATCGTCGCGTTTCGAGACGTATCAAGCCAAGACGTGGCCTCCGCCCAGCTCTCGAAGTCCTCGCTCAGCTCCCCGCTCGCCCCGCCCAGGGACAAGCGGCGGTCGCTGCGACGCACGCTCACGTGGATCATGCTCGCGATGCTCGTCGGGGTCGCCGTTCCCACCCTCCTCGCCGTGACGTGGATGAACTACACGGCCTCGCAGGCGAACCTCGCCTGGACGCGGCAACAGATCCGCGAAGGGCTCGTCGCCAATCATGCGATGGCGCTCCGCAACCTCGTCGCCGACAACGCGTTCGCCGACGTCGACGCAATCGTACGCGGCGCCGTCGCCGAAGATCGCGACCTCGTCTACGGTCTCTTTCTCAGCGCCGAGCGGGTGCCGTGGGTGTTCGTCGCGCCGGGCGTCGATCGAGACGCGCCCCCCGACCCCGAGGCGTGGAAGATGCTGC
>DASUTR010000214.1:0-7708 GCA_036374535.1 Polyangiaceae bacterium | reverse complement strand
TGGTCACCTGCGCCAGCGCCGGCGCCGATGTCGCCGACGACGCTACCTCCGCTCACTTCGCATACCTCGGCCGTGAGCTCCGGACGCGCCGGGGTGTCGCTGCCCGTCGCCGGCGAGGGCGAGCCGGGCTCCGAGGCCGGTGGCGTTTCGTTCGGCGTTTCCGGCGGGCTCTGCGAGCCGCCACAAGCGAGAAGGCCGATCGAGGTGACGAACGACGTGATGAACGACGAGGCCCGCTGTGCGCGCATGATTCGGCGTGTGTAGCACGCCGGCTCGGGCGCCGGCGGCATCGCCGTTACTTCTGGCACTTCGGGCAAAAATGCGACGAGCGCTGGCCGATGACGACGCGCTGAATCGGAGTCTTACAGCGGCGACACGGTTTGCCGGTCCGTGAGTAGACGAAGTGCTCGTTCTGAAAGCCGCCGTCGGAGCCGTCGGGATTGATGAAGTCGTCGATGGACGAGCCGCCCGCGCGGATGGCGCGCGCGAGGACGCGGCGCACGTTCTTGGCGAGCGCGTCGCACTCTTTGCGATCGACGCGCCGGCTCGCGCGCGTGGGACGGATGCCGGAGAGAAAGAGCGCTTCGTCGGCGTAGATGTTGCCGATGCCGGCGACGACGCCCTGGTCGAGCAAGAGCGATTTGATGGGGGCCTTGCGCGCGCGCGTCGCTTCGAAGAGAGCGGCGCCGGTCGTCTCGAGCGCGTCGACGCCGAGTTTTTCGAGACGCCGGTCGCTCGCGCCCGGAGCGAGCAGGAGGCACTTTCCGAACTTTCGCACGTCGCGGAAGTAGAGGGCGGGGCCCCGGTCGCGGAACGAGAGCACGAGGTGGGTGTGCGCGTCCGGCCGGAATTCGGCGGCTTCGGCGCTGCCGAGCGTGGAGCGGCGCTCGGCCGAGAGTAGCCGCACGCTGCGCGCGCCCGCGGCGAAGAGCTGACCCGTCATGCCGAGGTGAAGGAGCAGGCGCGAGCCGTCGTCGAGCGTCGCGACCAAGTATTTCCCGTGCCGCGTGAGCTTTTGCGTCTTTCGGCCCCGCAACGCCCTTTCCAGGCGCGCGGGCGGTGTCAGGAAGAAATAACTCGGGCCCGTGGTCGTGACGCGAGCGATCGCGCGGCCGACGAGAGACCGTTCGACGCTCCGCCGCGTGACCTCGACCTCAGGGAGCTCCGGCATCGGCGCCGAGTGGTTTGCGCATCATGTAGAAAAAGTCCCGACGCGCCTTCTTGCGGATGTACTCGTCCTCCGAGAACTCGAAGCCCGACGCGAGCGCGACGGCTTTGCGCGGGCCACCCGGCTGCTTCGCCTCGAACAGCACGAACTTCGGGTACGACCAGTTCACGTCGAGCTGCGCCACCTCGACGGCTCCCGCGTGGCGCATGCCTTCGGCGAGCACCTTGGCGTTCGTGTGGTTCGTGATGGAGACGTAGAGGATGTCGCGCGCGGCATTGATGCCGATCGCCGAGCGGCGGATCACCGTCTCGCCGTCGAGCGTGGCGCCCCACTTCTTGATGCCGGCTTTCCAGAGGATTCCCGGATGGATCTTGTTTTCGCGCACCATGCACTCCGGCGCCTGGCGGTACCAGAGCATCTCGGGTTCCGACGTTTCGAGCTCGGTCCACGGTGCGATGCGAATCGCGTTGTCCTTGTAGACGGCGACCGTGCAAGCTTTCGGCTTCGGCGACACGATCGTGACGCCGTCGAGCTTCATGCCGTAGCCGCCGTGCTCCGTCATGAAACCCCCGTTGAACGCCGCGAGGAGCTCCTCGTGATCGCGCTCGGGGATGACCGCGGGCCTCGCGATGCCCTCGGCGCCTTTGTTGTCGGCCTTCGGTTCTTGGCTGCCCGGCACGATGTGGAGCGTCACGCGCCGCAGATCGACCGCCACGACGAACACCTCGGACCAGCCGCGTTCCGGGTCGGCGTGGAGGAGCGTCTTCATCATGTAGGGCTCCTCGTTCGGGCGGCGAGGATCGACGACGGGCACCCAGACGCCGTCGCCGGGGGCGGACCACGATTTGAGCGCCGGACCGGGGTCCTTCGGGCGAAACGGCGGCAGGGGCGCGGGGCCGGCCGACGCGGCCGCTGGGGGCGCCGCGCTCGAATTCGGCGCGGGGACCGTCCAATAGGCTTTCGGCGCCTCTTGCTCTCGCAGCAGCCGATTTTTCCGGTCCTCGACGGAGTAGACCCAATCCTCGATTTTCGCGACCGCGTCCGGGCCGATGACGGCTCTGAGGGTGTTCGCGACGAGCGGGCCCATCCAGTCGTAGCGATGGATGGCCCACCACAGCAGGGCCACGAGCACGCCGAGCACCGCGGAAATCCTCGGCAGCCAGCGCAGCCAGCGCTTCCGTCTCGTGGACGCGGGGCGGACGGGTTTGTCGGGGCTCAGGGCCGCCTCGGCCATGAGCGCGTGATAGCCCAAGTGAGCGGCCCGGGCGAATCGCCGGACAGTGGTAAGAACGGAGGTCGATGCGTCTAGCCCGGCTGGTCCGGCTCGTCTCGGTCGCCGTGCTCTTCGCCCGCGGCGCGTTCGGCCAGGTGGACGCTCAGCCGGGGCTGCCCCGTTTGCCGGAGCTGCCGGCTGCGCCGAACCTCGACGCGTTCGAGGGCAAGCCCATCGTTTCCATCCGCGTCGTTACCCGCGGCGGACGCTGGGAACAAAACCCGAAACTCGACCGCGTGCGCGTCGGCCAGGCGCTGTCCGCCGAGGTCGTCCGGACGGCGCTCCAGGAGCTGCTCGACAGCGCTCGCTATGCCGAGGCGACCGCTCGCGTGGAGACCGCCCCGGACGGCGTCGAGCTCGTGCTCGACGTGCTCCCGCGCCGGGTCGTCGTCGGGCTCGAAGCCACCGGCTCGCCGTTGCCCACTCCCGACCTGTTCCGGGGCGGGGCTTTTCGCATCGGCGGCGACGTGACGGCCAAGACCTTCCCGAACGAGGTGAAGCGGATCGAAGGCGAGCTCGAGCGGCGGGGCTTCCCGAACGCCGACGTCGACATCAACACGTTCGACACCGACGAACCGCTCGAGGTCGTGGTTTCCGTCGAGGTGCGCGCGGGCTCGGAGCGCGCCGTCGCGGATCGCTGGTTCGGCGTCTGGCCGGACCCCGACGCGCCCGGGCTGCACGAGCTCTTGAAGAGCTACGCCATATCCGTGGGTGACCGGGCGGACGCCGAGCAGATCGAAGCCGCCGATCGCGAGCTCGCGCTCCTGTTGCGCTCGCGTGGCTTCCACGGCGCCGAGGTGACCCACCGCGTCGAGCCCCGGCGCTCGGGTGCGCTCCTGCGCGTGAACGTGCGCGCCGGCTCGCTCATCAAGCTGGTTTTCGAGGGTAATCGACACTTCGACGCCGCGGCGCTCGAGTCCGCGCTCGAGCTCGAAGAGAGCGAGGATCGCGATCCGGTGCTCCTCGCCGATCGCTTGCGGAAGTTCTACATCGAGCGCGGCTTCCTCGACGCGGAGGTCCGCGCCGAGCTCCGCGGGGCCGCCAACGCCACCGTTCGCGGCCTCGCGTTCGTGATTCGCGAGTCGCGACCCGTGCGCGTCGTGGCGCGCGAGTACCCGTGTCTCACCGGTGTCACGCCCGCCGACGTCGGCAGCGAGATCGACAGCTTCCTTTCCGAGCTTCCGGGCAGCGAGCTCCTCGGCCCCGTCGACGAAAACGGCATGAACGAGCTCTTCGGCCCAGGCGTTCCGCGCGGCACGAGAGCTGCGCCGTATTCGCCGAGCCCGTGGACGCTCTACGTGCCCGAGGTCTACGACCAAGCGATCGAGCATTTGCAGGACGTGTTCCGCTCGCGCGGCTACTTGTCGGCGGTGGTCGGACCTCCCGCGATCGTGCGGCGAGCGTGCGACGCCCGTTCGCCGGCCGGCCGCTGCATTCCCGTGGGGCCGCGCCGCCGCCCGCGCACGGAGTGTCGCTACGACGAGGTCGGGTTGCCCGTCGCCGAGCCCGCGCCCGAGCCCGCGCTCACGTGTGTCCCCGATCCGAAAAAGGGGCGCTCGTGCGAGCCCGAGGCCGTACTTCACCTGCCGATCAAGCTCGGGCCGCAGACGATCCTCTACGACGTCGAGTTCGAGGGAAACAGCGCGCTCGTCGAGCGCGACCTCGCGCTCGCCGCGGCCCTTTCCGCAGGCGAGCCCGTTTCGCACGTCGAGCTCGAGAACGCGCGGCGGCGCATCGTCGACGCCTATGCGGAGGAGGGATTTGCATTCGCGGAGGTCGAAGTAAATCTCGATCTTTCGCCCGACCACACGCGCGGGCGTGTTCGCTACGTGGTGAGCGAGCGGGACCGCGTGCGGGTCGCGCGCATCGACGTCCGGGGCGCGCGCGTGACCAACGAAAGTTTGATCCGGCGGCGTATCGCGCTCGAAGTCGGCGGCCTCTACCGCCGGAGCCTCGTGCGTCTCACCGAAGAGCGCCTCGGGCAGCTCGGCGTGTTCTCCGGCGTCACCGTCGGGTTCGAGGACCCGTACGTTCCGGCGCGCGAGAAAGTCGTCGTCGTCAACGTCGTCGAGAGCAAACCGCAGTATCTCGACGTCCGGCCGGGGTTCGCGACGGGCGAAGGTTTTCGCATCACGTTCGAGTACGGCCACCGAAACGTCGCGGGCGAGGCGATCCAGCTCGTGTTGCACACGCAGCTCAGCTACCTGCCGAGCGCGTTCATCCTCGAGGAAGACGTGCGAAAGAGCTACGACGAGCTCGACGTGAGCGAGCGGCTCGAGCGGCGCAACACGGCGCAGGTCGAGTTCCCCGACATCGGCCTCGGCCCCTTGTTCCGCCTCTCGGTCGAGGGCGTCGATGTCCGCGACAATTCGCGCGACTACGGGCTCACCAAGGACGCCGCGCTCGTGACGCTCCATTTCCGTCCGGGCAGCGGTCTATGGTTCCAGCTCGGCGGGTCGCTCGAGCGTAACGACGCGGCCATCTTCGGCGCCGAGGAGAAGGGCGCGCTCGAGGACTACATCGTCGACAACCCGAGCCAGGCGAATACGTTCCGCGTCCCGGAAGGCGTGACGCGGGTCATCGCGGAACGCTTCGGCGTCACGTGGGACCGGCGCGACAACCCGCTCGAAGCGACGCGCGGCACGGTCGTCTCGCTCGACGTCGAGCACGTGAACGCCTTGCCCATCGAGGAGGACGCCATCAAGCCGGGGGAAATCCAGCCGTGCGAGGAAGCGTTCCGTGCGACGAAGAGCGATTTCTTTCGCTTCCAGGGCCGGTTCGGCGGCTACCTCCGGCTGAGTAAGCGCGGCCTCGCGCTCGCGCTCTCGTACCGGGCCGGCGTCATCGCGCAGACGCTGCCCGACAAGCGCAACGCGGCTGGCGATCTCGTGCAGTGCTCGCGCACGTACCCCGACCGGCTCTTTTTCTTGGGCGGCGTGGACACGGTGCGCGGCTTCGCGCAGGACTCCATGGTGCCCGAAGACGTCGCCCAGCAGCTGCTCGACGACGCCGAGGCTTACCACGTGAGCTCCGTTCCCGTGCAGAGCGCGGGCGACGGACTCGACATCAACAGCGTCGTCATCCGCGGCGGCGACGCCTACGTGAATCCGCGCGCGGAGCTCCGCATCCCGCTCACCGACTCGGTGCAGACCGCGCTCTTCGTCGACGCGGGCAACCTCTGGACCGATCCCTCGAAGGTCCAGCCGTTCGATCTCCGTTACGCGACCGGCAGCGGCCTGCGCGTCGCGACGCCCATCGGCCCGCTCGTGTTCGACTACGGTTTCAACGTGGATCGCGTGCTCGACCGCGTCGTTCCGAACCGGCGCCGCCAGCGCACCTGGGAATCGCTCGGAGCCTTTCACTTCAGTATCGGCGTCTTTTGATGGGCTTCGCGGAGGCGCCCGTCGACTCCGAAGGCGCTCGGGCGTTCCTGCAAGCCCGGGTCTCGTTGCTGGCGCGTGTCGAGCTCGCTCTCTCCGCCGTGATCCAGGCGGTCGCCACGTTCGCGTACTTCGCGATGCAGGGCCAGGACGTGGCCGAGGGCGCGGATTTCTCGGTCGTGGCCCATTTCGGAGTGATCGCCGTCCTCGCCGCCATCTGGCTTCGGACGCGCGGCGGGAGGAGGTCGAACGTCGAGCTCGTGCTGCTCGACCTCGCGTGCGTCGTCGTTCCCGTGGGCTTCTCGTTCGTCGCGCTGTGGCCGACGCCGCCCTCCGTGCGTCCGCACACCATCCAGGTGCTGACGACGACGAATCTGTTGATCCTCCGAGCCGTGCTGATCCCGGGCACGGGGCAGAAGGCGGTGGGGTTCGGCGTGATTTTCACGCTGGCGATGTGCGCGTGGACCGTTCTGCACCATCTGAAGCACGCGCCGGGCGAGCTCGGCTCCGCTCTACTGCTCGGAGTGCCGGTCTTCGCGTGGGGCGTGATGGCCGGCATGATCATCGCGGGAGTCGCGGCGCACACGATCTTCGGGCTACGGCAAAAGGTGCGAGAGGCGAGCCAGCTCGGCCAATACACGCTGCTCCGGCGCATCGGCGAAGGGGGCATGGGCGTGGTTTGGGAGGCGCGGCACGCGTTTCTCCGGCGCCGCACCGCGGTGAAGCTCCTTCCCGCCGAGCGCGCCGGAGAGGACGCCGTCGCGCGCTTCGAGCGGGAGGTGCAACTCACGAGCACCCTCACTCATCCGAACACGATCTCGATCTACGACTACGGCCGCAGCGCCGAAGGCGTCTTTTATTACGCCATGGAGTACCTCGAGGGCATCGATCTCCAGGCCCTCGTCGAGCGCGACGGCCCGCAGCCGCCCGGCGTCGTCGCGCACGTGCTCGCTCAAGTCTGTGACGCGCTCTCGGAAGCGCACGCACGGGCGCTCATTCATCGCGACGTGAAACCGGCGAACATCTTCTTGTGCGAGCGGGGCGGCGTCCCGCTCGTCGCCAAGGTGCTCGATTTCGGCCTCGTCAAACGTCTCGAGTCGGCGGACGCGGGGACCTCGGTCAGCGTCGCGACGAGCGTACTCGGAACGCCCCTCTACATGGCTCCCGAAGCCGTGACCCGTCCCGACGACGTCGACCCGCGCAGCGATCTCTATGCCGTCGGGGCCGTCGGCTACTTCATGCTGACGGGCCGTCCCGTGTTCGACGCGCCGACGAGCGTCGAGGTGTTCGCCCACCACCTGCACACCCCTCCCGTGCCGCCTTCGACGCGACTCCGCTCGCCCGTGCCGGAGGATCTCGAGTCGCTCGTGCTCGAGTGCCTCGAGAAGGATCCGAAGAACCGACCGGCGAGCGCCGCCGAGCTCGGGCTTCGCATCGGCGCGACCACGGCGCATCGCGCTTTCTCGCGCGAAGCCGCGCGCATCGCGTGGATGCGTTACAGCCGGCTCATCGACGCCGCCATGACGCCGCCCGTCGAGGCGGCGCGGCTCACCGTGGAGCTCGAGCGACGAGCCTGACGCGCGCCGTCCGTGGCCGAGCTACTGCGGGCGAATCGGCTGAACGACGGGCGTCTTTGCGCGCGCGCCGGAGGCCGATGCCGAGGGGCTCGGTATGCCGCCGGGAGGCGGGGCGACCTCGTCGATCCAGCGCACGACGAGCGCGCGTAACGGGAAATCGTCGGCGAACAGCCGGCGCGCGGCGGCAAGAAGCGCGTCGCGCGTCGCGCCGCGTTTTCGGAGCTCGACGATCTCGTTCACTGCCGGCGGCGGACTTCGCTCGAGCTCCCGTTCGATGCGGGCAAAGAGCGCCAGGTCCTTCGGGTCGCGC
>DASUTR010000213.1:0-3692 GCA_036374535.1 Polyangiaceae bacterium | reverse complement strand
GAAGAGCTCTGGGGGCTCTATCGCGACCACGTGTTCGAAACGGCCATACCCCGCGACAGCACGTTCCTTCAGGCGAGCCGAGCGGGCGTCCCGCTCGGTTTGCTCAGCCGGCGTCCGCCCCCGGCGGCCGCGGTTTTCGATGGTTTGGTCGCCGAGATCGAGGCGCGTCTCGGCGGAATTCAAGGAGGCGAGGATGATGGCCCGATCCGTCTCGTGGACTGACCCGAACAGCGTTGCGCTCCTGCTCAGCCGGGTGTCGGGCGCGTCGCGCCCGGCGCTTTCCTTCGCTCAAACGAGCGCTCGGAGCCCGGCGCTCGAGCCGTCGCGCACGGCGGCGCCCGTGCTCGTCGCGCCGAAGCCGCCGGAGCCGAAGCTCGTCCCGCGCATCGAGCAGACGTCCGACAACCCGTCGGATCGTCTCGACACGCTGATCGCGTGGACGCTCGATCACCATCCCTGCACGGGCGCGTTCGTCGCCGACGACAACGGTCTCACCCTCGCCGCTCACGGCATTTCCGAGGCGCACGTGGCGCTCGTGGGTCCGCTCTTGTCGTCGCTCATCAGCGTCCGAAGCATTCCCGGCATTGACGCCACCGCCGGAGCGTTGCTACTCGGCGAAAACATGATGTCGTGGGTGGAAGCGCGGACGGAGCGAGGCGGTTTCTGTCTCGGCGCCGTCGGCCGCGAACCTTTCTCGACGCTCGCCCTCGAGCAACTCAAGGAAGCTCTCGAGATCACGTTACGCGGGGTTTAGGCCCCACACCTTGGAAGGACCATGATCGAAACGAAATCACTGGAACTCGCCGTTCAAGACCTTCGCAACATCTTGCGAGACGGCCTCATCGCCACCGACATTTGGGATCGCACGGACGGCCTTTCGCTCGCGGGCTACAACCAGCAGCCCGTCGCCGTCGCGCTCTTCACGCGCATCACCGGTGAGCTCGAAAGCTCGCTCGCGGATTCGAACTTTCCGCCGCTCGCGCGCTACTACTTGATGGACATGGGAGGAAACCACACCGCCGCCGTGATCAACCACGGCACCCTCCTCCAGGGCATGCTCATCGACAACAAACGCGCGAACCTCGGAATTCTCATCTCCGTCGCGATCCCCCGCATGCTCGAAGCGGTGGCTCGCGCGAAAGTGCGTTCCTGATCGCTGTTTTGCGCCTCGGAGACCGGGCTCGCTAGTTGGCCCGCGCCGTGTAGCCGGGTGGGAGCTCGGAGGGCGGGCAATCGATGACATCGTCGCGATCGGCGCCGCAATCTTCGACGAAGGTGATTTTCGCGGCTTCGTCGATCACGAGCTTCGGGTAGGTGGGACCCTGATCGCGGTACTTGCGCATGCGATCGAGGTGCCGATTCTGGTAGCAGATGGTCTTCTTGGGATCGTCGGCGATCCAGCGCGGAAAGAAGATCGTTCCATAGAGGCGGCGGCGCGAGAGATTCACGACGATGCTCACCGTCGTGCCCGTGGGCTCGTCCCACGAGATCTTGAAGACATTGTCGCCCACGTTGACGATGTGCGCCTCTTGATCCGTCACCCAGCGGCCGCCCACGATCCCGCTGTGAATTCGGTAGCTGAACGTCGTCGTGTTCTTGACGTAGATCTCGTACTGCCAGCCGTTGTCGTAGGTGTAGATCAAGTGCTTGCCGACGAGGCCTGCCAGCTCTTTCCCGTCGTTCATTTCGCTCGTTCCCACTGGTTTAGCGCCGTGAGCTCGCCGCGGCCTTGTCGTATTCCTCGTCTTCCGCGCCCGGCTCGTAGCTTTTGCGATAGAGGCCGGAAGACGCCGTCGCGCGTTTCGGCCGCTCGTTGCTCGGCGCGACGGCCAAGAGCGTCGGAGCGGCGGTCGAGCTCAGTCGGCGCAGGGCGTCGACCGTGGCCCCGAGGTCCTCGTGCACGAGGCGATCTTCGCGCAAGAAGGGCACGAAGCGTCGGTACTCGGCCACGATGGCTCGGCTCTTGTCGCTCGCGCTGGCGATGCCGCGGAGCTCGAGCGCCTGGGCCGAAGCCATGAGCAAAACGCCCGTGAGTTGCTCGAGATGCTCGACCGAAGCACGGAGGTCGAAGGCCGCGTGCGTACCGAGGCTGTTCACGTCCTGATTGTCGCCTTCGGTGGGAAGCACGAAGGCCGCGTGCGTTTGCGCGAGCTTTCGGCACTGCACGGCGAGCGACGCCGCGAGGATCTGAATCGGCCTGAAACCGCTGTAGTTCGTGGGATCCTCGATCAGGTTCACGGGGAGCCCTCGGCTCTTGCGCGGGTGCACGAGATTCGCGACGAGCGCATGGACCCAAGTCGCGGCCTGAGCGATGTCCGCCCGCAGCATGTCGCACGCCGAGCTCACGTAGTAGCCCATGAAATTCGCCGTGTGATACACCTCTGCGTCGTTCGGCACGACGATGGGGTTGTCGTTGACCGAGTTCATTTCGGTCTCGATCCACGTCGTGGCGCGCGCCAGGTCTTCGTGGAAGACGCCGAACCCCTGGGCGACGGAACGCAGCGAATAGTAGTCCTGGACGCCGATGTCCCTCGTCCCCTCCGTGCGGGCTTCGTCCAGATCGCGGATGAGGCGGCTTCCCGCCCACGAGGCGCGGATGCGCTCTGCGACGGCCATTTCGCCCAGGTGCCCCTTGAGCTCGTGCACGATGGGGTGATACCCGGCTTCGATCACGCGCAGCGACTCGAGCGCCATCGCGATCACGGAGAGCAGCGTGTCGAACAGCGCCGAAAGGTCGTGAACCGCGAGTCCGGCGATGCTGCTCATGAAGGAGGTGCCGTTGATGAGCGCGAGGCCCTCCCGTCCTTCGATTCGCAGCGGCGAGAGGCCGAGCTCTCTCAGCAGCGCGCGCACCGGGACGGAGCGTCCGCCGTAGCCCACGCAGACGTCTTCACCGACGACCGCCGCCGCGATCGTCGCGAGCGGGACGAGATCGCCGCTCGCACCGATCGAGCCGTAACGATAGCACTCGGGCGTGATGCCCCGATTCAAGAATTCCAGGTAGGCGTGGATCACCTCCGCGCGCACTCCGGAGTAGCCGCGCGAAAGGCAGCGCGAGCGAAGCAACATCGCGCCGCGCACGACCTCGCTCGGAGCGGCCTCACCCATGCCGCAGTTGTGAGACCGGATCAGGTTCTCCTGGCGGTTTCTGAGCGAATCCTGATAGCGCTCGGTCTCGTAGTCGTCGCGGTGCTCGTCGAGCAGCACGACCTGATCGCCGAATTGCGTGTTGAGCCCGTAGATGGGGACACGGCTCTCGACCTTTCGCGAAAAGAACGCCTGACTCTCGGCCATCTTCGCTGCGGCCGAAGGGTCGAGCGAAACCGAGGCGTGCTCACGCGCCACGGCCGCTAGCTCCGCAACGCGGATGTCCGCGCCGCCACCGAGCGCGACGTGTCTCACGAACGAGTGCACGGTGTTCCCCTCCGGTCCGAACCTGCCAACGTGCGTCGCGGGTCGATCGAGCGATCGACGCGACGTTCCCATGCGTTCGTCATGCGGCCGTCCTTTCATTAGCGACGCCGAAGCGCCGCTCCCGTCCCAACTACTTTCGAGCCGAAAATTCCGTGCGTGCGAACTCGAGCGCGAGGCGACCGTTCGCCTCTGCGTGAGTTCCGAGGATTTCTTGTTACCAACCCCGAAGGCGAGCTTCGCGTCGACGATCGACGGACGAGGCACACCTTCTCGAATCC
>DASUTR010000212.1:0-16310 GCA_036374535.1 Polyangiaceae bacterium | reverse complement strand
CCGGGCAGACGCGGCTCGTCATCCTGATGCAACCGAACGGCACGCATCAGCCCGCGTTCTGGCCCGATCCCCTGACTCGCACCTCGCCCATCCTCGACCCCATTCTTTCGAACGCCGCGCTCGCCTCGAAGACGCTCGTCGTGAAGGGCGTGACGAATCGCACGGTGGGGCTCGGGAACGAGCATGATCGCGGCTACAACAGCCTTTGGACCGGCGTCGCTCCGGTCGGAACCATGGAAGACTCGTTCGGCGGCGGCCCGTCGATCGATCAAGTGTTGAAGCGCGCTCTCGAGCCGCACGTGCGTTTTCCGACGTTGAACGCCGGAGTCCTCGCCGCCGACGTCGCCCCGAAGAACGGCCACCGTCGCTCGTTCAGCTACTTCGGTCCGAAGCAGCAGGTGCCGACGATCGTCGACCCGCTCAGGCTGTACGCGGCGATGTTTCCCGAGCTCGGGGCGAGCGGGGGCATCAGCGCCGAGCAGCGCTTGCTCGTGAAGCGTTCCGTGCTCGACAACACCGCGCGCGATCTCGTCGCGCTTTCGGCGCGGCTCGGTGCGAACGAGCGCCGCAAGCTCGACGCGCACGCGACCGCGCTTCGCGAGTACGAGGCTCGCCTCACCGCGGTCATCCACGAAGGTGGGCCCGCTTGCTCCGCGCCCGGAGCGCCGCCGCCGCTCGACGCGAACCTCGAGGACAACGTCCCCGCGCTCACCGACGCCATGCTCGATCTCGTGGCGCTCGCGCTCGGCTGCAACCTCACGCGCATCGTGACGTTCTCGCTCGGCTTGTGCGGCGCGCAGTGGCGCTATCGCTGGCTCGGTATCGACAAGGACGGTCACGAAGAGATCGCGCACCTCGATACGCTCGACGGCTCGAACGTGCCCGTGGCAGAGGCGATGATCGCCATCAGTCGCTGGGTCGCCGAACGTGTGGCGCGCTTCGTCGCCAAGCTCGACGCGATCCCGGACGAGGGCGGCAGCGTGCTCGATCGGTCGCTCGTGCTGTGGGCGAACGAGATGGGTACCGGCTTTCACAGCCTCGAGAACCTGCCCATCGTCGTGATGGGCCGCGCGTCGGGTCGCATCACGCAGAGCTTCGTCGCCGACCAGGGACCGCAAAGTCACCACCAGCTCGGCACCTCCGTACTCCGCTGGATGGGCGTCGAAGCCGCCGGCTTCGGTGACGACCCCGAGTGCGGTCCGCTGAGAACGTGATTCGCATCTCGGGCGCGCGGAGAGTCGGCGGCGGGACCGAGCCTCAGGGTGCGTGGTAAACCGTCACGCCCTTGTGCTCGCCCTTCTCGGCGTCGGCGTGTTCCTCGATACGGCCGATGTAGCGCTTTCCCCCCAGCGTGAACGGAATCTCCGTGCCCACGGGCGCATCGGCGTGCTCGTCGAGGATTCGCTGTGCACGCTCGGCGAGCTCGGGCGTCACCTCGGCTTTGCGGTCCGTTTCGGTGACGCTGCCGCTTCGCGTCGGCGCGGGCGGCGTCGTGTCGTCGCGACCGGCTTCAGCTCGGGCGCACGCGAGAGTGAGGAGGGTACAAAGAATCGGAGCTTTCACGCTGACCGGGAATTGCAAGTCGCGGGCCATTCGCCGCGCGTAATTTTGTCGCGAGGCGGCCCGTCACGTCGAATTTCCGTAACACTCGTCCCGGGGCGCTTCAGAGACGAGTGAAGACGTCGTCACGGTCGACGCGAGTCGGCTCCCGGCCCGTCTTGGAAAAGCGCAAGAGCGCGCGAAGGGAGAGTTCCATGATTCGATCCATGTTGAGTCGAGGTGTGCTCGCCGGTTGCTTGTTTTTAGGCCAGTTTTTCGTGTCCGCTTGCGGAAGCGGCGACGTGTCGGAGGAAGCCGCGGACGGTGGAACGGTCAGCTTGCCGCTCATAACCGAAGCGAACGGTCACCGCTATCGGCTGGCGAACGCGGACATTCTCGTCTCCGGACCCACGAGTCTCTGGCTGAGTTCCGATCCGGAGGAGTCGGAGCTCACGGCGACGCTGCCGACCGGTGGCTACTTTGCGGAGCTCTTCTGGGGATGGACGCTCGAACGCGACGACGGCTCGGGTAACTTCAGCCGCGTTCAGGCGACGCTCGTCTCGAGCCCCTACGCTTCGTTCTCGATCTTCCAGGATACGACGACGACGGTTGCGTTTAGCTTCGAGACGGACGGCGTCGTCGTGACCGTCGGAGCGGGAGATCTGCGCATCGCGATCGACGTCGGGGAGATTCCCGCGGTGTGCACGCCCTTCGGGGACGAGTGCGGTCCGGGTGCCTGGTGTCCGCCGAGCGGGCTCACGCGGATGCCGCGCGCGTGCTTCGGCGAAGGTGCCGTGCCCGTCGGAGGCGCCTGTAGCTCTCCGACCGAATGCGTCGCGAATGCGTCGTGCTTCGACCTCGGAGCTGGTCCCGTGTGTGCGGAGCTTTGCCCGGCGCCGGCGTTCGGCGCCTCGTGCGAAAGTGGCGGGACCTGCGTTCCGAGCGCCGAGGATTACGGAGTGTGTCGGCCCGCCGCCGATTAACGCACGAAGCAAGTAGGTTTCGAGCTCTCGAGACGTTCGTGCCGGTCACGGGGGGGAAACGAAGAGGCGTGACCGCCACGAACCCATCGTTGAGGAACGCGGCGCGGGCGATTCGTGCGCGGAGGTCCGGTCCGTCGCGCGCGGTGCCATTCGTGACTGGACGACAAAAGTGAGTTGATGCGAATGCGTAACCAAGGCGCGCCGAATCAGCGCGCCACCTCTCTTTTTTCTGGGTTTCGGTGCGCCGCCGCCGGCAACCGGCCCGGCCCGTTGGACCGTTAATCTCGCACGGTTCGGATTTGACGCTGCGTGGATCGCGTCTAGCGTTGCCGAACCGGTGACGCGGCTCATGGCATTCGTGGTCGCTCTGGCGGGCGCTGGAGCGGCGTGTGGTCGAGGGGTCAGCGAAGATCCGCTCGCGACGGGGACGGGAGCGACCGGAGCGCTCGCCCCGCGCGGCTCCGGAGCGGCCGGGTTCGGCGGGTCGAGCACCGCGAGCGGCGGCACGGACGACGGGCCCGACGTCACCGGGGGAACGAGCGGCAGCGCTTCCGGCGCCGGCAGCGCAGCGAACGGCGGACTCTCGGGCGGCGGCGGTTCGAGCGAGCCCGGGCGTCCGCGGCCGGACGGCGCGGAGTGTCGCAACGATTCCGAGTGTCGCTCGGGAGAATGCAGCGACGACGTCGGCGGAACGCGACGTTGCTGCGAGGACGACTGCGACGCGCTCGGCGGCCACTGCGACACCGAGGGCCGCTGCGCTTGCCGGAGCGACCGGATTCAGCTCCGGAACGGTCAGCCGTGTCTCCTGCTCGACGGCGAGGAGTGCGGCGCGGACGCCGAGTGCGCGAGCGGAAATTGCGTGGACGGCGTGTGTTGCGACGCGGCGTGCGACGGGGTGTGCGAGCACTGCAATGAGCTCGGCTCGTGCGTCGCCTCCGCGACCGATCCCGCTTGTCCGGCGCCGAAGGAGTGCACCGACCGGAACCGGTGCCGGCTCCCCGACGGGCAGACGTGCAGCGACGGGACGGATTGCGAATCCGAGCACTGCGCGACCGCGGGCGGAGGCGCGACGATTTGTTGCGAAAGCGCGTGCGACGGCGAGTGCCAACTGTGCGGTCCGGACGGGACGTGCAGCGGCTTTCCCGCGCGCGACGAGCGCTGCAACGGCACCTGCGAACCGTCGACCCGGTGCGTGACGTATCTCCCGCCCGGCGAGCACGCTTGCTCGGCTCACGGCGAATGCGCGAGCTGCGTCCGCATCGACGCGCAGAAGGGCGTGCCGTGCGGCGTCGGCCGGCAGTGCGACGGCGAGGGCGTGTGCGAAGTCACGGGGCGCGGTCGTGTCGCAGCAGGCGAGCAGCACACCTGTGCCATCGACGACGACGCGAACGTCGTCTGTTGGGGCGACAACCGTTTCGGTCAGCTCGGGACCTTCTTCGGCCGCCCGCACGTGGGCCTCGACGAGCAGCCGTTCCTGTTGCCCGCCCTGACGCTCGACTTCGAAGACGACGTCGTCCAGGTCGCCGCGAGCGCGCAGCACACCTGCGTGCTCTTCGACGGCGGCGCCGTGCGCTGTTGGGGCACGATGTACAATCATCCGAAGATCGGCGTTCTTGCCTCCATTTGGGGCACGCCACACTACGTTTACGCGACGGACACCCGCGGGTTGCCGCCCGGCTCCGAGCGATTTGCCGATCCCAAACCGGGCTTCATCGATCCGCTGTTCACGGGCGACGTGATCTTGCCGGAGCCTGCCGAGCAGCTCAGCGCCGCGGCGGACGGTGGGACGGTTTGCGCCGTCCTTTCGTCGGGAAAGGTGTCGTGCTGGGGGCTCAACAATGTCGGCCAGCTCGGTTTGAACCACAAGGCGCAGCTGAGCTTCGTCGGGATGACCAGCCTGCCGGTCGTGGATCTCGGCGAGCGAGCCGTCGAGGTACGTTGCGGATTCTTCAACACGTGCGCGCTGACGGAGAGCGGTCGCGTCTTCTGCTGGGGCGCGGGACGCTACGGCCGCCTCGGTCACGGAAGCGAGGAGGACCGCCTCACGCCAGTTCTCGTCGACATCGGCGAGCCCGCGAGCGGCCTCAGCGTCGGTTTGGATCACACCTGCGTGCTCCTCTCGCGCGGCGCGGTGCGCTGCTTCGGGAACAACTTCCAGGGGGAGCTCGGCTACGGCCACACGGAGGTGATTGGCGACGACGAGACTCCAGCGGAGGCCGCCACGCGACCCGGACCCACGGGACGCCCCTACCTCGGAGGCGACTTGGATCTCGGCGCGAAGATCGTCGAGGTCATGACGTTCCCGGCGCGCAGCGTCCCACGCGCGGTCGACCTCGACGGCGACGGCGTCGGCGACGGTGAGGTGTGGGACAGTAGCTCGACCTGTGCGCTGTCGGAGAACGGGCACGTGCGCTGTTGGGGCAGGAACGAATTCGGCCAGCTCGGTTACGGGCACGCCGAGCCCGGCGCCATGGAGCACACGCCGCGCGAGCTCGGTGACATTCGAGAAAGCGACCGGTCCGTCAACGTGGGCGGCGAGGTCCTCGCGCTCGCTTCGGGGGGACGCTGCGCGCTCCGGAGGGGGAGCAGCGCCGACGAACCCATGGGAGCGCTCTATTGCTGGGGCCAAAACGATCGTGGCCAGCTCGGCGTACCGGGCAACCCTTCGCCGAGCCTCACCCTGACGCCTCGCGCCATCGGGCCCGTTCACTGGCAGCGCCCGTAATCGGCGCACCTTCGAAGAAAGATCGACCCGATCTCGGCAACGCCTCGTAATTCGGCCCGGATAGATGACTTCGCCGCATTTCCCACGCATGTCCTGAGCACGGAATCCGAACCATGTTTGAAGTGTCGCTCGATCCCGGGGTGAGTTGGGCCGAGCAGGGGGCCAGAAGGCCGGAGCCCGCGCCGTCGTTGTCACCCTTTCACGACGCGCCGGGGCTGCTCGTCGCATTCCGCGAGGGTAGGCCCGACGCGCTGTCGATCGTGTACCGCCATTACGTGCGCGCGGTAGACGGCTACCTCAGGACGCTCGCGCGCCGCGCCGGTACGGCGGACCTCTGTCAGCCGAGCGCGATCGCCGATCTACTTCAGGAGTCGTTCATCCGTGCGTTCTCGGCGAACGCGCGCCGCGCTTACGACGGGCTTCGCGACTTCGGTCCCTATTTGAACACCATCGCGCGCAATTGCTTCATCGACGCCTTGCGAAAGCGCCGCATCGAAGTTCCCCTCGACATCGACGCGCTCTACGACGAGCCTCCCGCCGGCGGACTCGCCGACTACGACCCCAAGGTCGTGGCCGTGCTCGAAGCGTACTTGCGCGGCCTGTCCGAGCCCGAGAAGCGCGTGTACGAGCACCGGTTCGAGCTCGGCCGTTCGCAGGAGGCCGCGTGTGCGGCGCTCGGCATGTCGCGGCGCTCGCTCAGAACCTCGGAGGAGCGCCTGCGAAAGGGTTTGCGAAAAGCGCTGTTCATGGCGGGGGTTCTGCACGAAACCGCGACCGCTGCGGGGTTCCGCGCGGGAGGCCGCTCATGAAGCAAAATGCTCGATCCCCTTCCGATACCGAGCTCGATCAGCTGCTCGCTCGCGGAAGGCTCAGCGGCGCCGAGTACGACCGCATCGAAGCGCGCGTGCTCGAAGGCGTGCGCCCCGAAAGCCGGAGACGCTGGTGGTTCGCGCTGGCACCGGTGATGGCCGCCGCATCGTTGCTCGGCGTGTGGCTGCTCGGAGCCGGCGCACCGAAGCGCGACGCCTTCACGGCGAAGGGTGGCGGCGAACCCGTGCCAGCCGCGATCGACGTGGGGTGCGAGGGCCCTCGGCCGCACGAGTGCCGGTTCGGACAGACATTGATGTTCTCTGTCGGAGCGACCGCGGCGCGCGGCTACCTCGCGGCGTACGCGGAGCGGGTGGGGGCCACGGGCGAGCGCATTTGGTACTTTCCTGCTCGCAACGGCAAGCCGCCGCTCATCGAGCCCGCGGCGCAGACGCGCGTGCTCGACGAAGGCGTGCGTCTCGGGGCGCCGCACGCCGCGGGCCGGTACCGAGTGCACGTTTGGCTCAGCGCTACGCCCGTCGAGCGTACCGAGGGCGAATTGGCGAGACCGCCCGGCGCCGCCGAGCTCACGCTGGAAATCGTCCCGTGACGAGCGGAGGGGCGGGCGTAGCCGGCGGATTCGTACGGCGCCTGTGCCGGCGGCTCGTGGTTTGCGCGCTCGCCCTGCTCCCGCTCGTCGCGGCGAACGAGGCTCGGGGCGAAACGCGGCTTCACGCCGTCGTCATCGGCAACAATCGCGCGTTCGCGGGCAACGCGGCCGGCAGTGAAAGCGCGCCCCTTCGCTTCGCCGACGACGACGCCGCGGCGTTCTTCGAGTTCATCGACGACGCAGCGAAGTCGGGCGAGCTCTTGACGGTGATGGACGACGAGACGCAGCGCCTGTACCCGCGCCTTGCCTCCCGCGCCCGAGCGCCCACGCTCGCCGCGCTGAAGAGCGCCGTCGCGCGTGTCGCCGCGCACGTCGAAAGCGATCGAGCCGGCGGACATCGCAGCGTGGTGACCGTCTTTTTCAGCGGTCACGGCGCCGTTGACGAAGGTGGCACTCCGGCGCTCGCGCTCTTCGATGCGGGCCTCACGCAGGATCTCTTGTATCGCGAGCTGCTCGAGAAGTTGCCGGCCGACGAAGTCCATCTCTTGATCGACGCGTGTCACGCCGAAGCCGTCGTGCGCCCGCGCGACGCAGAGGTCGTGCGCGTCTCCCCGGGTCAGGCCAACCGCTTCCTCGTCCAGAGCACGCTCTCGCGCTTTCCTCACGTCGGAGCGATCCTCGCGGCGACGACCAACGCGAAGGCGCACGAATGGGACGCCATCGGCCACGGCGTTTTCACGCACGAGCTCTTGTCGGCGCTGCGCGGCGCGGCGGACGTGAACCGCGACCGGCGCGTCGAATACAGCGAAGTGTACGCGTTCATGGCGTCGGCCAATCGCCGCGTCGACGACGTGCGCGCGCAGCTCGCGATCGTCGCGAAACCGCCCGAGGGCAACCGCCGCGCCGTCCTCGTCGAGCTCTCGAGCTTCCCCTCGGCTCGCTTCGCCTGGCTCGCGCGCGTTCCGGGTCGCCACGGTGTCGTCGAGATCGGCGACGCCCGGGGACGCCGCATCGCCACGCTGCACACGGACCAGGAGTTCGCTGCGGACGTGCTCTTGCCGGCCGGCGGCACCCTGTACGTGCGCGCCGGCGAGCGGGAGGCGCGCTTCAAGCCGAGCGGCGGGGATGTCGTGACCTACGAACGACTTTCGTTCGCGCGCCGGAGCTCCCGAGAGCGCGGTGCGCTCGACGACGCACTCCGGCGGGGTCTGTTCGCCGCGCCGTACGGTCGCCGCTACTACGACGGCGTCGTGGATCAGACGCCGGCGCTCGCACCGGTCGAGTTCGTGGATTCGACGGGCGCGCCGGCGAGCTACTTCCGCGACGAGCAAGGGGCGGGAACCCGCCTCGTGCTCGGCGGGGGGCTCTCGACCGGAGTGGCCGAGAATATCCCGCTTCTGACGGGGCTTTCGGCGGGCCTCCGGCCGTGGCGCGCCAGCGGCCCGGCACTTTCGCTCGACGTGCTCACGGGGAACGACGGCCCGATTCGCGAGTGGCGCGTTCAGGCGGGAGGCGGCTTTCTCTGGTCGCTCGGCGGTGGGCCGGTGCGCGGTTGGGGCGGCGCTCTCGGGAGCATCGGCTGGCTGCACCAATCCGTCTCCGCTCAGCCCGGGCTCGATTCCGGGTCGCTGTCGCTCGGACCCGTCGTCGGAATGTCGACGGATGTCGCAGACTCGCTCGGTGTCTGGTCCGAGCTCTCGCTCGCAGCGATGCTCCACCAGCGGGACGACGACGCGGCCGTCTCGGCCGTTCCTTCGGCGTGGTTCGGCGCGTCGCTGCGACTGTAGCGCGCCCGGGCGTCGAGCGGACCTCGCGCGGGAAGGGGTCCTGAGCTACGCGGTATCACCCGGCGAATACGGGCGCGCTCGCGGGCCTGGTCGATCTTTTCGCTCCCGGAGCTCCACGGCGCCGCCGGTGACGGTGTACGTATCGCCGTGGAAGGCCCGCTCGTGACTGCGCAACGATTCGAGAAGCTCGGCTCGCTCCTCCGCGATCGGCGAGTCAGGGTCGCGCTTCAGGTTCTCGCGATCGTCGCGCTCTGGTTCGCGGTTTCGGCCTACCAAACGCGCCGTCACGCCGGGCGCGGAGGTGAGCCCGCACCCGCGTTCACGCTTTCTGACTTGTCGGGTCGCGCGGTGTCGCTCGCCGACTACAGGAACAAAAAGGTCGTCTTGCACTTCTTCGCGACCTGGTGCGGAGTCTGTAAAGCGGAGCTTCCGTCCGTACGAGCCCTTCAGCGCGGTCTCGACGCCGACGAAGTCCTCCTCGGCATCGCCGCCGACGCGGACGATCCGGAAGCGCTTCGTCGTTTTGCGCGCGAGCACGAACTCGACTACCCGATCCTCCTCGCGACGGACGAGGTCCTGCGCGATTACGGAGTGAATCGCTACCCCACGAACTACTACGTGAACGGCGACGGCAGCGTGAGCTCGTCGACCGTCGGGCTCTCGACGCTCCTCGGCATGAAACTCCGGCTGTTCGCGGCAAGCGGCGATGGGGCGCCGAAGTAGTCGTGCCTCCTACATTTCGAAAAATCTTGCCGGGCTCTCGTAGCAGCGCGCCGTCCTTGATAAGGTGACGAGGTTTTGCTCTCGGTCACCCGAGAGGAGGTCGCGTTGCCGCGCGACCGGCGGCGGGAAACCGGATCGGTCAAGGAAGGCGCGCTCATGGGAAGTTTTCGTCGGTTCGCTTGGGTCACGTACCTCTTGGTTGCAGCGTCCGTGGCTGCGGCCTGCGGTGACGACTCGGGGGATGGGAAGTCGTCGGGCGACGGCGATGCCGGCGAAGCTGGTTCGAACGGCGCGGGCGGCGCCGGCGCGCCGACCGGAGGCACGTCGGGCGCGTCGTCGGGCCGCGGTGGCAGTGGTGGATCCGCCGACGGCGGCGAGGACACGATGGGAGGAGCAGGAGGAACGGGCGGCGACGAGGGCGGCGCGGGAGGGACCGCGGGACTCGGGCTGAAGGATCGGCTCGGCCATCTCGGTGCGAAGACCGACTTGCCCGCGACGCCGAAGGACGGTGACGGAAACCCCGTCCCGCGCGGCTATCACCCGCTGAAAAAGCGGTTTTCCACCATCGATCCGCATCAAGAGATCTTCTTTTCGGGACCATCGCTCGGCGCGCAGCGCGAAGGCATGTTGAACGACGGTTTCACGGGCGGCTTCGGACCCCTGCTGAACGCGCAATTCACGCCTTGGATCAACGCCACCCATCGCAGCGCGGTCGCCGCCGACGTGAACGGCGACGGCGTTCAGGAGTTCGTGGCCGTCTACTACGAGCCCACCGCGAGGAACCTGATGGCGAAGGTGATTTGGGGGCCGCGCGCCGGCGCCGTCGCCCACGACGACGAGCCGTTCGTGCTGGCGAACGTCCCGACGCCGACGACGGTGTGGGAGGATTGGTTCCAACACGCCGTCGCCGTGGGCAACGTCGATAACGACCCCGCCGAAGAGCTCTGGGTCGCGTTCAGCGATCTCTTCGTTTTCGACGATTGGAACCACGACTTCGCTCCGCTCTACCGCGAGCCCTACGGCTCGACGTACGTGTCGGTGACGCGCGGCGATTTCGACGCGGCGCTCTCCGACACGCGCGACGAAATGTTCGTCATGTATACGGTCTTTCCGGCCAACGAGCAGCACTTCCAAGTGTTCGACGGTCTCGAGAAGACGCTTGCGGCGGGTGGCCGCGTGCTCCGGCCGATCCTCACGAATCCCCCGCGCTGGGAAATTGCGCTGCGACAAGGCTTCGCGGTCGCGGGCGAGTTCGACGGCGACGACCCGCAGCAGGAGATCGCGTTCGTGTCGGGCGACGCGTACGCGTGGCGCCTCATGCTCATGGACGACGCCCGCGCCAACTATCGCACGTTCGATTCGATGATGATCGACCTCAACGGCGACAACGTCATGCTCGCGGCCGCCGACATCGACGCCGACGGCGTCGACGAGGTGGCCTGCGATCGCTGGATTTTCGACGAGCTCGAAGACTTGCCTCAGTCGAGCGATCGGACCGAGGTGGCCGACATCACCCAGCCGAACACCATCCGGCGCATCGATACCGGGATCTTCGCGTATCAAGTGCGCGGCAACGCGAGCGTGACGCCCGACTACGGCGTTCCCGAGCGCCGCACCGCGCGCCAGTTCGTCGCGCTCGATTGGGGCAATCAACGGCTCGTGCACAGCGCCCGCAACCCCGTGGACGGCAACAAGCTCGCTTGGGTCAGCCTGGGCACGTTCTCACAGGCTCGCTTCGGTGACGTGCTGGCCGTCGGCAACGTCGACGACGACAGCGCCGTCGTGGAGTTCACCGGTGATCACGAGCTCTTGTATCCGGAGCCCGAGATCCTCGTGGCCATGGCGCCGCCCCCGTTCTTCGCGGGGAGCAATCAGCTCGCAAACACCTACACCTCTTTCGGTAAAGGCACGGCGACGGGCGTCGAGCGTGAGTCTTCCGTCGGATTTTCGGTGGGGTTCTCGATCGGGTACTCGAGCGAAGATCCGTTCGGTGTGTCCGAGTCCGAGTTCAAGATCAGCGTCAACCAGGAGTTCGATTCCTTCGCGAAGAGCAAGGCGACGCAGAGCGAGTGGATCACGTACACGACGGGCCCGGAGGACACCGTGCTCTTCAGCGTCGTGCCCTTCGACGTGTACTACTACGAGGTGGTGTCGTCGCCGAACCCACGCGAGGTCGGCACGATGCTTTCCGTGAACGTACCGCGAGAAATTCAAACCATGCTCGCGACGTCCCAGTACTTCGATCGTTTCGTCGACGACTCGCGCAAGAGCGCGCCCTTGTTCAGCACGCACGTCGTCGGCGATCCGTGGTCGTACCCGGACGTCGATCGGCGCAACGAGCTTTGCGCGGGAGACTGCTTTCGGTCGCGTACCGCCATCACCGTCGGGCAGGGCAACGGCTGGACGCAGGTCGACATCAGCCAAGCCGAATCCGAAGGTCGGGGCACGAGCTACAAGCTCAGCACCGAAGTGACGTCCGAAGCGAGCCTGTTCGGGGTATCGTTCGGTACGTCGGTGGGGTTCAGCTACGGCTACGGCATCGAGGTCAGCACCGAAGAGACGACCATCTTCACGGGCCGGATCGGTTCGTTCGACGACCTCACCCCCGAAACGACGTATAGTGCGGGGCTCTTCGCGCATCGGCAGGCGCACCCGACCAGCATCAAGCCGATCCTCGTCGTGGACTATTGGGTGCCGCGCTAGGCGGAGCTCGGACGCGGAGCTCGGCCGGGTCGTCAGCGACCGGGCGGCGGCCCGTAGAGCGTCGGCCGGTGAGACGTGTACCCGCGGCTCAAATTGGCGAACGACTGCACGAGCCGCTGCGAAGCGTCGAACTCGTGCACGGAGCCCGTCTGGCTCGCGGTGCCGAGGAAGTTGCCGTTCGGAAGGCGCTGCGCGTCACTCAGCGTGGGCGAATTGCCGGTGGCGGAGTATTGCCAGTCGAGCGTCGCGGAGGCGCCGTTGATCGTGTAGTGGAGCACCTTCGACTGGCCGCCCGAGAACGGCCCGTTCGAGAACAGGACGATCTTGTTCGTGGCGTACCAGTCGTGGCCGTGTTGAACGCGCCACGCCGAGCCCGTCGTCGAGTCCGCGCCTTGTGCCTTGGCGTGGTTCGGCGTGCTGCTCGCGGGCGTCGCGCCGATCGAGCCGATCAATTGGCCGGTGCCCGAGAAGAACGCAATCGCGTCTTTCTCGCGATCGGAGACCGAGTAGGTGTCGGTGTCCTTGTAATAGCGGATGGCGTTGACGTGGCACTCTTCCCCCATCGTCGCTCCGCCCGGGCCCGTGTTGAACTTATCGAACGCGATGCCGAGGTCGACGAGGCACCGCGAGTTCGAGCCGTCGGCGTTCGCGGTGAAGATACAGTCACAGGCGCCGACGGTTTGTTTGGCGATGTACGCGAAGCCGGTGGGAATGGCCACGAGATCGTGGTGGCTGCCGCCGGTGACGTTGAGCTTCGCTTCGCCGCTGCCGTCCATCGCGACGCGATAGATGCTGCCGCCGCTCGCGCCGTTGAATGGGCCGACGTCGCGCGCGTACATGTAGTGGCCGTCGAACGACATGACCGCGCGCGTGAGGCCCACCGGAAAGCGATGCGACCACACGGCTTCGCCCTGGGAGTTGAAGATGTTGGCGGAGTTACCGTTGATGCCGATGAGGAAACCGGGGGCGGGCATCGCCGTGCTCGGACCGCGCGTGGGCGTGATGTTGCCGGCCGCGCCGCTCACGTTCGCGCCGGTGCGGTAGGTCGCGTCCGGTCCGATGCAGGCGTTGTTCCCCTGGATGACGACGATGCGATAGTGGACCTCGGTGTTTGCCGGCATGCCGAGGATGAGCGTGCGGTGCATCGCGGCGCTCCAGTTGACGGGCGCTTCGAGCGTGTACGTCGTACTTTTGCCGAATTGGATGAGGGCGCGATCGGCGCCCGCCAGATCGGCGCTGAACGTCGCGACGCCGACGAGCGGCATGCCCGTCGCGGTCGTGACCGTCGGCGTGATGGTGCAGTTGACGGGCGTGAACGTGCCCACGTCGGTGAGGCCGGGACCGATGGTGCTTTTGCCGCCGCCGCCGCCGGCTCCCGCGCCGCCGCCGCCGGTTCCGCTGCCCGCCGTACCGCCGGTCGCGGAGCCACCCGAGCCACCCGTCGCGCTCCCCGCCGCCCCCGCTGTCGTCCCACCCGTGGCAAACCCCGCGCCGCCGCCGGTCGGAGCCGCGCCGCCGGTCGGAGCCGCGCCGCCGGTCGGAGCTGCGCCGCCGGTCGGAGCCGCGCCGCCGGTCGGGGCCGCCCCGCCGGTCGGAGCCGCCCCGCCCGTCGAAGCGCCGCCCGTCGAAGCGCCGCCCGTCGAAGCGCCCGCGCTTCCCGAAATGCCGCCGGTTGCGTCCGGCAGGCCCTCTTCGGGCTGGGCTCCGCAAGCCACGGCGCCCACCACGAGGGACGCGAGCACGAAGAGCGGGCGATGGGGGGTAGCTGCGAGCGAGCGCAGGGATCGATTCGAAGTCACGGGTTCCATGGTGCCCGATGAATGCCCGGTAAGGCACCCGTTGTTTGTAATGGCACTCGAACGCCGTCTCGGTTGGAAATTTGCCGTAAGAGCGTTCGCTTTCGCCGCCGCGGGAGCGTCGTCGCTCGCAACGGCAGCTCGGAGCTCACGCCGCGAGCGCGACGGTGGGTGCGAGCTCGCGAACGTCGAACGCCCGGCTCGCCGACGCTCGAGGAGCCGCCGCCGACGCCGTGGCGGCGCGAGCCCAGAAACTCGCAGCACGCTGCTGCGTCCACTCGGCGGCGACGGGAAGCAACGCGGCGTTCACGTCGGCGGCGCTTCGAGGCCGCTCGTCGCGGGATTTCGCGAGACAGCGCATGACGAGCGTCTCGAGCGCGAGCGGCACGGGCCCGGGAGCTCGCAGCGCGACGGGCACCGGGCGCGAGTGCAGGTGTTGGCGGCACACGTCCACGACGTCCGTTCCGGAGAACGGCGTCGAGCCCGTGAGCAGGAAGTAGCCGAGCGCCCCGAGCGCGTAGAGATCGCTGCGCGCGTCGACGCTGTCGGGCGCCGCGATCGCTTCGGGCGCCAGGTAGAGCGGCGTGCCGACGACGCGCTCGCCCTCGTTCGTCGCGGCGCTTCGAGCGTTCGTTTCTTTCACCAATCCGAAGTCGAGAACCTTGACGACGTCGAGCATGCCGCCGCGCTCGCACACCATGACGTTCGCCGGCTTCACGTCGCGGTGAATGAGGCAGGACGCGTGCGCCTCCGCGAGCGCGCCGGCGAGCTGAGCGAGCAGATGAGCGACCCGCGCCGGAGGTTGCGGTCCGTGGCGCTCGACGAGCGTCTGCAAGTCGAGGCCGTCGACGTATTCCATCGCGTAGTAGAAGGCGCCGCCGGCGGTGCGACCGAAGTCGTAGATCGAAATCGTGTTCGGGTGCGTGAGCCGGCTCGTCACTTGCACCTCGCGTTCGAAGCGGAGGGCCGCTTGCTCTCCGGCGTGCGCGGGAGCGAGAAACTTGATGGCCGCGGGACGCCCGAGCAGCGTGTGGCTCGCCTTGTAGACGACGCCCATGCCGCCTTCGCCCACTTTGTCTTCGAGCTTGTAGGCGCCGACCAAGTCGCTCTGCGCCGAATCGCGGCGGAGCGCGCGCCGGAGCTCCGCGGCGCCCGCGGCGAGCGCGAGCAGCAGCGCGACCAGGGCCTCCGCCCGTCCGCAAAACGCCACGAGCACGCCCGCCACGAGCGCCACGCCGCCATGAACCCAGCCGAGCAGCGCCGGGGCCGCGCTTGGTTTCGTTTGCGTCAGGGTTCGGGTGGTCATCGGGAAAACCGTGCGTTCGCTGCTCTCGACTCGATGACGTTCCAGACGCTGCCGAATCGACACGCCCGGCGTTTTTTTTCTCGTCGCCGGCGCGAGCGCCTCCGCCGAGGGGCGGGGAGCGGGGAGCGCGCGGCTGTCGTGGGAGTACTCGGAGGGGGAAAGTTCGGCGGTCATCGTGAGCTCCGTGGCTAATTCACGAAGCATCCGATCGGCGTATGTCAGCCTAATGTCAGGTTTCGCGAGGGCGCGCGCCGCCTTCCTGTCAGTAGTATGTCAGGAATGAAGCGCCGTTCCCGCGCGAAAGAGCGCTCGCGGCGGGTCGCTACTTGTCGAGCAGCGCCTTCCGCAGGCTTTCGTTCCAGGTGCCGTCCTGGACGTTCATGATCTTGAACGCGCCGCCGTCGTCCCAGTACGCCCAGCCCACACCGCGCCGCTCGGCCTCCGTGCGCACGAGCCAAACGTAGTTTTCTCGCGATTGCGCGTCCGCGATGTTGTTCGCTCCGAATTCACCGAGGTACACGCGGAGCCCCGTCTTCTTCACGAAGCGCGCGGCGTGATCGAACAGATCGAAGACCTTCTTCGGCCCGCCGGGGTTCTCTGCGACGGGGAGCTTGTTGTAACCCTCGAACCAATCGACGACCCACTTCTCCTTCGCCGTCGCCGGAACGGGGGTGACGGGCGTTTTCGGGGGACCCGGGAAGATGAGCCCGCGCGTTCCCCACTCCGGGGGCATCCAGGAAGCGCCCTGATGCGTGAAGAGATGCGGCTCGTAAACGTGAAACGTCGCGACGAGGTTCTTGTCGCCGGCGGGCAGCTCGAGCTCGGCGAGTCGCTCGGCAGAAGCCCAGAAGTACGGGTCGGCGATGACGAGCCGCGTGGGGTTCGTCTTGCGGATGATCTTGAGCGATTCTTTCGTGATTTCGTTCAAGATTTTTGGTTCGAGCGCGCCGTTCGGCTCGTTCAAGATCTCGAACGCGACCTCGGGTGGACGCTTCGCGTAGCGCTTTCCGAGCTGTTCCCAGAACGCGTAAAGGCGGGCCTTCTGCGCGTTGGGATCTTTGTGAATCTCCTCGAAATGGTGGATGTCGACGATGATCGAGAGCTTGTTCGCGAGTGCCTGGTCGATCGCCCAGTCGACCCGCGCCAAGAATTCGGCCTTGATGGTGTACGGCGGCGTCGGCTCGGAGCGGGCGGCGGTGCTGAAGCGAACCGGAAGCCGCACGTGATCCAAGCCCGCGCTCTTCGCCATCTGGAAGTGTTTCTCCGAGATGGTCGTGCCCCACTCGCCTTCGCTCGGCGCGTCGAAGCAATTACCGAGGTTGATGCCCTTG
>DASUTR010000211.1:0-6643 GCA_036374535.1 Polyangiaceae bacterium | reverse complement strand
GCTAGAATGGTGGGCTTGGTGGAAGGGACGACGACGATGGTGAGGACGATTCGACGCTGGTGCGTGGGGGCTCCGTTCGCCCTCGTGCTCGGGGGGCTCGCGCTTCCGGTGAGCTGCGCGGGAGCGAGCGACGAAGCGAGCGAGTGCTCGAAGCTCTGCGAACGGGGACAAGACGAGTGCCCGATCTTGCCGCGGGTGGACTGCGAAAATCAGTGTCTTTACGAAGACTCGCGCGCCGAGAGTACCGGTTGCGAGTCCGAAGTGGACGCCGTCACTCGCTGTTCCGCGAAGCTCGACGACATCTGCACCGCCCCGACCGCCTGCGACCCGCAAATCGACGCCTTCTGGTCTTGTATCGCAGCCCACTGCGCGAAGCACCCGCGCTCGCAGTATTGCGACGACAAGCCCGGACCCGGGTAGCGAGGCCTACCGCGGAGGGCGGGAGCTCATCCGGGGCGGGAAGCTCGGCTTTCGACTGAGTCGGTGCCGCTGACGTTCGGCTCCTTCGTCGAAATGTCTGCGAGCGTCGTCGTCGACGAGCGCGAGCGGCGACACGGCGGCGGGCCGCCCGTCGGCGCCGAGCGCGACGTAAACGACGAACGCCGAGTTCGTGTGCGAGATCTCGCCCGTCACCGGATTTTCGGCGTGGACGGTGACGCCCACTTCGATCGACGTGCGGCCGACCCAGGTGACCGTGGCGCTGCACACCAAGAGATCACCCAGATGGACGGGCTGGCGGAACGTCATCGAGTCGATCGCGATCGTCACGCACGGCGAGCGCGCGTGGCGCATGGCGCAGATCGCGCCCGTCTCGTCGACGACGCGCATGATCACGCCGCCGTGGACGTTGCCGAGCGCGTTACCGTGCTCGGGAAGCATGAGTTGGTGGAGCGTGACGCGCGATTCGGCGGGGGGTTTGGCGTCGGGCATCGGTGATACGCTGCGAGCATAATGCAACCTCTGGCCGTCGGCCCCGGGCGCACGAAAGTCGGCTTCATCGGCACGGGGATCATGGGGGCACCCATGGCGGGGCACGTCCTTTCCGCCGGCTACGAGCTTTGGGTTCACAACCGGACCCGCGAGAAGGCGGCGGCGCTCCTCGCGCGCGGCGCGACTTGGTGCGACTCCGCCGCGGGCGTCGCCCGGGCCTGCGACGTCGTCGTCACGATCATCGGCTACCCGCGCGACGTCGAACAGGTCTATCTCGGCGAGGCGGGGCTCGTGCAGAGCGCGCGGTCCGGCACGTTCCTCGTGGACATGACGACGTCGGATCCCGAGCTCGCCGAGCGCATCGAACGCGAAGGCCGGGCGCGCGGCCTCGCTTGCATCGACGCGCCCGTGACCGGCGGCGACGCCGGAGCCCGCAACGCCGAGCTCTCGATCATGGCCGGCGGAGACGAGGCGGCGTTTCGCGCGCTCGAGCCCCTATTTCGTTGCTTCGGCAGCGCCGTCCTCCAGGGGCCTGCCGGCAGCGGACAGCACGCGAAGCTCGCCAATCAAATCGCGATCGCCGGCACCATGCTCGGTGTCTGCGAGTCGCTCGCCTACGCGCGGCGCGCCGGTCTCGACCCGGAGAAGCTTCTGCAAAGCATCTCGCGCGGCGCGGCGGGCAGCACGCTCCTCGCCAGGTTGGGCCCCCGCATGCTGGCGGGCGACTTTGCTCCCGGCTTTTACGTGAAGCATTTCATGAAAGACATGGATCTCGCACTCTCGCAGGCACGGGGCTTCGGGCTCGACGCCCGCGGACTCGCGCTCGCACGCGCTCTCTACGGCGAACTCGACGCGACCGGTCACGGCGACGCCGGGACTCAGTCGCTGTTTCGCTGGTACGAGCGCTGATTTTCGACGCGGTACGGCACGACGTTCGCGCCGCGTCACCCGCGCGCCGCGAGCGCGTGGACGGCGGCGGCCAAGAGTTCGCGCAGCGACTCGTAATGGACGGGATTCTTGGCGCCCCAGGCGAACGCGGCGATGCCCACGGGCGTCCCGCCGAACTCGAGCGGCTCGAGCACGAGGGTTTCCTCGCGTTCGATCGTCGGGTCGATGCCGAGCTCGTTGGTTGCGAGCGCGTGGCTCGCGCTCGACAGCGCGTTCGGCGCGAAGCGAGCGACGATGGCGAGCTCGGTTCGCGATTTCGCCGCGCGCAGGCGCGAAACGCAGTACGCCGAAATGCCGAGGGCGGGGAGGTGCTCGCAGAGCGTCGTTTCGAGCGAGCGAGCGTCGCCGCCGGCGATGACGCCGAGGCACGCCTTGGTGACGACGCGGAGGTGAGCGTTCAGGTTCTGCTGGAGCTCGTGCTCGACGTCGGAGCCGACGCGCGCCAGGCGCAGGCGCGCTTCCTGGAAAAGATCCTCGATGCGCGCGCGGGAGCTCGGCTCGACGGACGCCGCCACGAGCGTCTGCAGGCGGAGCACCGTGAGCACGTCGTGACACACCATGACGCTGCGCCCGAGCGCGACGTTCTTGCGCGCGAATTGCTCGACCTCGTACACGAACGCCGACTCCGCCGCCCCGCCGAGATCGTGGGCGAGGGCGTCGACGAGCCGCGTTTCCCACCCCGACATGCCGACGAGGCGTCCGGCCGCGGCACGCGCGAGCTCGGCCGCGATGGTCGGCCGCCGCTCGACGAGGAAGAGCGCCGCGGTACGGGCGAGGCCCGGGCTCGCGGCGCGCACCTTCGCGGAATCGTTCTGAAAGCCGACGACGCACCCGCACGACGTGCGCACGACGAGCTCGGGATCGAGCGGCGCTCCCACGGCGCGCCGCTTGCCGCCGACGGCGTCGAGCAGCGCGCGGGCCGCGGTGAAGCCCTGGAGCTCCACGCGCTGGCTCACCGTCGTGAGCGGAGGGTTCGCGGTCGCGGCGCCCGGGGCGTCGTCGAAGCCGCCGACCGCGATGGCTTGGGGAACGGCGATGCCGCGCCGCGTGAGCTCTTCGAGCGCTCCGAGCGCCGCCTCGTCGTTGACCGCGACGACGGCGTCGAGCGTGGCGGGCGTGAAGCGGCGCGCGTCGAAGAGCTCGCTCGCCGCGGCGACGCCGTCTTCGCGATTGAAGCCACCCGACACGACCAGGCGGTCGTCGAGCGCGATGCCGTGTCGCTCGAGCGCGCGCAGGTAGGCTAGTCGCCGGGCTTCCGCTTCGGGACTCGCGTTCGGGCCGCGAATGAACGCGATGCGCCGCTTTTCGTGCACGGTGATCAGATGGTCGACGAGTGCTTCGACGCCCACGGCGTTGTCGACCCAGACGCTCGGTACGTCGGGCACGTCGATGCCCAGCGTGACGACGGGAACGTGGTCGAAGCGTTCGAGCCACGTGCGAAGCCGCGTCAGGCCCGCGTAGTTCGAGAGGCTGCCGGCGAGTGCGAGCACGCCGTCGATGCGCGCTCGACTCAAGAAATCGTAGACGAAGTTTCGCGCGATGGGGTCGGCGTCCGAGCGCGAGAGCCAGCCCCCGGGAACGACGAGGGCGCGGGCTCGCGAGGCCCTGACGGCGCGGAGCGCGCCCGTGAGCACTTCGACGTGGTAGTCGGACTCGATGTGATCGAGCAGAACGGCGATGCGGGGTGTTCCGGAGCTCATCCTCGGGGGCCGGGAACGGACCCCGAAATCTAGCATCCCGGCCCGTGCTACGCTCCGCCCGCTCTCGCAGGACGGACGCGATTTACTTCATCATCCTCGTCAGCTCCCTGATCTTCGTCCACGAGCTCGGGCACTTTCTGTTCGCCAAGGCGTTCGGCGTGAAGGTCCTCACCTTCAGCCTCGGCTTCGGACCGAAGATCTTGAAGCTTCGCGGCGGCGAGACGGAGTACTGCATCTCGCTTTTGCCCCTCGGCGGCTACGTGCGAATGCTCGAGGAGTCGCGCAACGATCTCGTCCTTCCGGAGGATCGGCGCCGCACGTTCGAATCCATCGCCGCCTACAAACGCGTGCTCATCGTGCTGGCCGGGCCCGCGATGAACCTCGTGTTTCCGGTGCTGCTCTACTTTCTGGTCTTTCTGCGCGCCGGACCGTTCTTGCCGCCGACCGTGGGCGTCGTGCTTCCGGGCCATCCGGCGGAGCGGCGGCTGCTCCCCGGCGATCGCATCATGGCCGTCAACGGCGAAGACATCGGCACCTTCGAGGAGCTGAAGAGCGTCATCTCGCGCAGCCCGGCTCAGACGCTGAAGCTCAAGGTGTTCCGCGACAAGCGTCACGTGGACGTGGAGGTGCCCGTCGAGGAATCGACCGAGCGGCGCCACCTCGACATCGTCGAGCGCGTCGGCACGATCGGCATCCAACCGAGCCCGCCGGCGGCGGCCGTCGGCGTACCGAGCCCCGAGTCGCCCGCCTACCGCGCGGGGCTTCGCACGTTCGACGTCATCACGAGCGTCGGCGGGCAGCCCGTGCGGCGCTTCAGCGATCTCGAAGCGGTGTTCGGCGAGGACGTCACCGAGACGCTGCCCGTCACGTACCTGCGCCCCGTCGGCGTGCCGGACGCGCTCGGGGGGCTCGCCGACATGGCGGTGTTCGAAGCGGGCGTCGTCGCGCTCACGCCGGACGTGAACGGCACGACCCTCCTCGAGCGCACGGGCGTCGAGCTCGCCGACCTCTACGTGGCGATCCTCCCGCCGGATTCCTACCTCCACAAAGCGGGCCTACGCCCGGGCGATCGCATCCTTCGCCTCGACGACGAGCCCGTTCCGGCGTGGTTTACGTTCCGCGAGCGCGTCAAGGCGGCGCCCGACCGCACGCACCGCATCGATTTTCGCGCGGCGCGCGACGGCCGCGTGCGCTCCGGCACCTTCCAGATGCGGCGCGAGGATTTCACGGACGAGCGCGGTCAGAAGTTCGCCCGCTACGAGCTTCCCATGCAGAACTGGACGCCGCTCGCGCCGGAGGAGATGGTGGCGCATCCGGCGCCCATTCGTTACGCCTTCGAGAAGGCCGTGAACGAGACCGTCGACGTGACGCGCTTCATCTTCGTCGGCATCGTGCGCCTCTTGCAGGGTCGCGCCAGCATCAAGTCGATCTTCGGACCGATCACGCTCTACGAGATCGCCGGAGAAGAGGGCCGCAAAGGGGCCGATTACTTCATCTGGGCGATGGCGGTCATCAGCATCAATCTCGGGCTCCTGAACCTGCTTCCGATTCCGGTGCTCGACGGCGGCCACCTGCTCTTCTTGGGCCTCGAAGGTATCTTCCGCCGGCCCGTGCCGCTGCGTGTGCGCGAGTTCGCGCACCTCGTCGGCATGGCGATTCTGATTGGGCTCATCGTGATCGCGTTCAAGAACGATCTCGAGCGCCGCTGGAACGCTCCCGCGGCGGAGACGCGAGGGCCTCCCGGGTGAGCGCGGCTCGCGACATCGCCGTCCGCGTGCTCGAGCGCGTCGAGACGGACGGCGCGTACGCGGCGGCCGCCCTCGACGCGGAGCTCGACCGAAACGCCGAGCTCGACCCGCGCGATCGCGCGCTCGCTACGGAGCTCGTTTACGGAGTTCTGCGCACGCGCGCGGCGCTCCGCCGCCGCATCGCCGCGCACGCCCCGCGCGGTGTTCCCGACGCGTTCGTGCTGTCGGTGCTGCTCGTCGCGGCCTACCAGCTGTTCTTCCTGGATCGCGTGCCCGCGCGCGCGGCCGTCAACGAAGCGGTGGCGATGGTGGATCGCAAGCGCGCGCGGGGCCTCGCGGGCTTCGCGAACGCCGTCTTGCGAAAGCTCGCCGCGACCGGGGACCGCATGGACGTGAACGCGGCGATGCGCGAAACGGCGCCCGCGTGGCTCCTCGCGCGGCTCGAGCGCACGGTCGGTAAAGCCGAGGCCGAAGCGCTGTTCGGCATCGGCGTGCCGCTGTCGGAGCGTCACGCGCGGCTCGTCTCCGGCGCCCCCGTGCCGGCTTGGGTCGAGCGCGCCGAGCCGGGACGCTCGTCGCCGCTCGCGCGGGTATTGCCCGGCGGCGATCCCGAGAAGCTCGAGGGCTTCGCCGAAGGCGCGTTCGTCGTGCAAGAGCAAGGCGCGCAGCTCGTCGGCCTCGCGCTCGGAGCGCGACCCGGCGAGCGCGTGCTCGACGCCTGCGCGGGACGAGGTCAGAAGACGAGCCTGCTCGTCGAGCGGGTCGGGGAGGGCGGACACGTGTGGGCGGCCGATCTCCACCGGAAGAAGCTGGTTGCCCTCGGGCGCGAGCTCGTTCGTCTCCATCTTCCCGGCGTGCGCACCGCGGAGGTGGATTGGACGCGTGCAACCGACGCAGTTCCGGGCAACTTCGATCGCGTGCTCGTCGACGCGCCGTGCACGGGGGTCGGAACGCTCAGGCGGCGCCCCGAAATCGCCACACGCCTCGCGGAAAACGACCCGGCTCGGCTCGGCGAGCTCGCGACGGGCATCTTGCGCGGCGCCGCGCTCCGTGCGCGTTCCGGCGGCCGTGTCGTCTTCGCCGTGTGCAGCGTGCTGCCGGAAGAGGCGGAAGCGGTCGTCGAACGCGTCTCGGATCTGCTCGACCCCGTTCCCTTCGACGCTCCCGAAGTCGAACGGTTCGCGACCACGTCGGCGACGGCGTTCCGCTTGCTTCCGCTCGAGCACGGAACCGACGGCTACTTCGTCGCGAGCTTCGTCCGGCGCTAGTTCAGGTCGAGGTGCGATTGCGCCCGGATTTTTTCGACTCGTACAGTCG
>DASUTR010000210.1:0-2778 GCA_036374535.1 Polyangiaceae bacterium | reverse complement strand
GCGCTGGCGAAAGTGCACGCGCTGCTACTTCTGTCCGAGCCAATCTCGCGCTAACTTCGAGAAGTGGACGAGGGGCAAGGTCGTCGATTTGGCAGCGTCGTCCTGTGTCTTGTTGCCTTGGGTTTCCTCTTCAAAGCCTGGACGCGTTGCGAGCTCCGGCGTGACTGGGTCAGCGTTGGAATCGGTGCGGTGTTCGCAGTCGCGTTCGTCGTCGTAGCCGTAGCGAGCTGGCAGCCGAATCCAGCGCCCATAAGCCGGTTCGAGGGCCATAAATAAGCCAATAATTTCAGTGGCATACAAAAATAAGTCAGCTGCCGTCGATAGGGCCGGGGGTCAATCGTCGCCTCCAGGAAGGAGCCGGCACGCGCCGTCTCTGACCTAAGAGTAGGAGCCCACCATGCGATTCATGATGATGCACAAGAACGATGCGAGCACGGAGGCCGGGCAGCCCCCCCCGATGGATCTCGTCCAGAAGATGGGCGCGTTCATTGGCGAGCACGCCAAAGCGGGACGATTCATCGACGGAGCCGGGCTCGGGGGAAGCCAGACGCGGACCCGCCTGATTTTTCGTAACGGGCAATGCACGTCGAAGCGGGGTCCCTATCGTGGCGAGCACGAGCTGCCGGCGGCGACGCTGATGCTCAAGGTCCGCACCTATGAGGAGGCTCTCGGCTGGGCGGCGCGCTTCGGCAAGATCCTCGGCGACGCCGAGCTCGAGCTCGGCAAGGTCAACGAACCCTGGGACATCGGTCTGATGCCGGCGCCGGAGAATCCCCCGCTGCAGATGCTGCTCATCGAGAAAGCCGACCAAGCCACCGAGTCGGGCGGCCGAAGCCGGGAGCAGAAGACCGCGATTTCTCGACTCAAGACGGAGATGACCAAAGCCGGCGTGCTCGTCCGTTCGCTCGGCCTAGAGCCGAGCAAGAAGGCCAAGCGCTTGGTGTTCAAGAACAACGACCTCACGGTGATCGATGGCCCGTTCGCGGAATCCAAGGAGCTCATCGGCGGCTTCGCGGTCTTGGAGCTCTCGGGGATGGATGAAGCGATTGAGCTCAGCCGGCGCTACGCGGAAATCTTGGGCGGCACGCTCGAGATCGACTTGCGTCTCGTCGATCAGAGCGACGAATCCAGCTAGTCGAATCAACCAATCCTTCCGCTGCACGAGTGCTGCCCCAACCCGCCGTGCTCGGCCTTCGGCCTGCGCGCGGCTTGCCTTCCCCCGATCGCGGGCACGGCGGCGTGCTCGCTCGTGCTCGGCCGCCTTTGACAGCGCGGTACTGAAGAGCTGAGAGGTGAGGTTTGGCGGCCTGCGCGCGAGCTTGCGCGCGCAGGCCTCTCGCGCGATGGGGAAGGCCGCGTGGAACGGCGAGTACTTGCGCTGGCGAAAGTGCAGGCGGGGCTAGTCGAGCACGATTCCGATTTCGTCGACGAGATCGCGAGGCGAGACAATCTTTACGCCCTCGACGGCTTTCAGCTCGAGGAGAGGCTTGTCGCCGGACACGATCCTGTCTGCCTTCGCAGTCAAGGCGCACTGGATGACCCAATCGTCGTCCGGATCCTTGGGCAGCCAGTTCGATGTCGGCTCGACAGAAGCGACTAGCTTAACCATGGGATGGGAAGCTAGGAATCGCCGCGTGTCTTCCCAAATGCCCTTTCGCTGGAGCGGAATGCGGACACGGTCGTAGTCGGCGGCGCGCGTGAGCTCTGCCCAGAGCCTCGGCGAAGAAACCGGCTGAATCACGCCGGTTCGCACGAGGGTGAGGACGCGCCCTGAATACCCGTGGGGCGAAAGAAGAGCGCTCAGCCAGATGTTCGTGTCGAGAACGACGATCATGCGTGGCCGCGTGCAAACGCGACGGCGTCTCGGGCGATCGTCTCAGCTTCGTCATCGGACATCGAAGGGCCCGTCGTCCGTAGCTTGTCGAAGAAGCTCGCGAACGCCTCTTCGTCGGTTCCGCGGGTGCGGGAGCGGCGCATTGCTTCCACGATTCGGGAGAGGGCTTCGCGCTCCTCGTCCGTGAGATCGCTCAAGTCTTTCAGGGCAGCGTCGGACATGGCGTTACTCTGCATAAGGTACCCGCGTCACCGAACCCCGTCAAAACCGACCGTCTGCAATTCCCGCGGGTCGCCGCCTCGGCCGTTCCCTCAACCCGAGCCGTATCAACCAATCCTTCCGCTCCACGAGCGCCCGCGCCGTTGACGCCCAATCTTCGAACCACGCGTGCAGTGCGACGATCTCCGCGTCCGGCGCGTCGTCCGTCTCCGTTTCCACGCCGCCCGCCGACACTCCGTTCGGTGCGTCCGCGCGCTGTGCAACTTCGACGAGCTCTCCGAGTCGCGCCCGCATCGCCGCATCGAACCCGCGTCGCGTGAGCGTCTCCAGCACGGCGCCGCTCGGCTTCCGCGCGTCGCGCTCATTCGCTCGTTCGAGCTCCCTCACGCGCCCGAGCAACGTCGCCACCGCGAGCACGGCATTCGCTCCATCGAGCCCGTTCGCTTCCGGAACAATTCGCACGTCGGGATGCAACCGTTCGAGCGCCGCGCGCAGTCGCGCAAGGTGCCGCTTCGCCCAGCGCTCGAGCTCTGCCACCGCTTCCCGCGCCTCCGCGTCGTCCGCCGGATCGAGCCCTCCGTCGCGATACGGACACGCCGCCGCGAGCAGTCGCACCCCCTCGGCGTGATCGCTCGGTCCGTATCCACCCGCTTCCAGCGCCGCACGGAGCGGCGGGTGCATGCCCGCCGCTCGCAGGAAAACGACGACGCGCGCCGGGAGCTCGC
>DASUTR010000209.1:0-2481 GCA_036374535.1 Polyangiaceae bacterium | reverse complement strand
GCGGCTCGACGGGCGGCACCGGCGGCTCGACGGGTGGCTCCGGCGGCTCGACGGGTGGCTCCGCGGGTGCCGGCGGTATGCCCCCCGATCCCCGCTGTCCGGCACGACCGCCGTCCGGCGCTTGCGACGCCGAAGGCGTTTCGTGCCGCTACGACCTTTCGAGGATGTGCCTCTGTACGACCGTCGCTTCCCTGGGTGTCTGCACCGCCATCGATCCGCGTTGCACCGAGATGGCGCGGCTCGTCCCCGATGGCGGCGGCGCGATTCCCGTTTCGCTCTCAACCTGCACCTGCACGTCCGGCTCGTGGGTCTGTCGTTTCCCTTGACGCGCGCGCGCGCGTTCGCGCCGGCGCTTCTCGCTCTCGTCGGGTGTGGAGAGTTCCAGCCTACCGTGCCGCCGGGCCTTCGCATCAACGAGGTCGTCTCGGACAACGAAGGCGTGTGGCTCGACGAACAGGGGGAAACCGACGACTACATCGAGCTCTTCAATACGAGCCGCGACGCTCAGAGTCTCTCCGACTACGCCCTGGTCGATAAGGGCGGCGAACGCGAGCTCCCCGATCTGACGGTGGGTCCGCACGGACGGCTGCTGCTCTGGGCCGACGGTTCGCCCGAGCAAGGCATCTTGCATCTCGCGCTCAAAGTGTCGTCGGGCGGCGAGACGATTCGACTCGTTCGCAGGCGCGACGGCGCGGAAATGGACCGCGTCGAGGTGCCGCCGCTCGCCGAGCACCACGCCTTCGCCCGCATGCCCGACGGCGTCGGACGCTTCGTCGATTGCGACTGGGCGACGCCCGGTCGCTCGAACGGCACTGCGTGCGGCCCGCGCGACACCGCCGAGCCTCCCGACGACGTCGTCTTCGCGCCGTATGCCTGGCACGGCGCGTGGCCGCCCGTCGCGCTGCCCCTCGCCGTCAGCGAGCTCCGACTCACGCCGGAGCCGTTCGTGGAGATCGCGAATTCGTCGGACGTGAACGTACGCCTGGATCGCTACGAGCTCTGGGTCGCTCCGCACCGCATCGGCGACCCCTGGCCGGTCGCGACGAGCGGCGTGGTGACGCCGCTTCCGACGCGCGAGCTCGCCCCCGGAGAACGGGTGAGCATCGAGCTTTCTGCGGAAGACGTCGCTCGGATCACGGCGGACCCGCGCAGCGAGGGCGTGGTCACGATCGCCGAGGCGGGCGGCGCCGCCGTCGATCGGTTCGATTTTTCGTCGTGGCCGCCCGGCGCCGTGGCTGCGCGCTTTCCGGAGCCCGACGGCAGCTTTCGCTATTGCACGAACGCGACGCCCGGCGCGCCGAACGCCACGTGCGACGAGCTCGCCGAGCGCCCGATTTCGGATCACGAGCGCCGCCTGATGACACCGGGCGACTTTCACGCGCTCGGTCAGGGGCGCGGCGGCGTCGGCATCGAGTCCGTCGAGTTCGTCGTCGACATGCCTTCGGGGGACGTCGTCACGTTCCTGAATTCGAAGGACTACGATCTTCACTACACCTTCGTGCGCGAGGTGATTCAAAAGCTGCCGCATCTCGATCGCTGCGATCCCACGCAGCGCCTGCTCTACAACCAGGGCTGGTTCGAGTTTTCCAACACGGAGTACTTCCAGGTGGAGGGGCGGCGTTACCTGCTCGGAACGCTCGTGCGCCACGCGGGCAGCGACTACTCCACGGTCGAGTTCGCCGCCGGCGACACCATCTCTCCCGAGCAGATGCGCCGCGCGTTCTTCACGGTCACGAAAAACGTGAACGATCCGAAGATCTGGCTGATTCGCCCCACGGAGCCGGATCAGATCCCGCGGCTCCGCGCGATCGAAGGCACCGTGCCGGCGCTCGGTCCGAACGCGCCGTTTCGCGGCGTGACGTTCCAAGCGCTCACCCCGGGCCTCACCTACGGAAGACTGCGCTTCGTCCCGGCCGCCGAGCTCCGCTCGACGGCCCTCGAGCCGCACGACATCGTCGTCACGGACAACGTTCCGAACGACATCCCGCTCATCGCCGGGCTCATCACCGAAGCGTTCCAGACGCCGCTCGCGCACGTGAACATCTTGAGCCGCGGGCGGGGCACGCCGAACATGGCGCTCCGCGACGCCCGCAACGATCCGCGCCTGAAGCCTTACTTCGACACCGACGTCCGCTTGAGCGTCGAAGGCACCGACTTCACGCTCGGCCCCGCCGACCCGGAAGAGGCGAACGCGTTCTGGGAGAGCCGCAGACCCGACGGTCCACCTCTCACGCCGCGCCTCGATTTGGAAACGCGCGGCGTCGTTCCGCTCGAAAGTCGCGGGCTTGCCGACATTCCCACCGTCGGGGGCAAGGCGGCGCAGGTCGCCGAGCTCTTGCGCGTGCCCTTCTGCACGGGACCCGTTTCCGTTCCGGACCGGCCGTTCGCGATTCCCATGGTGTATTCCGTGGAGCATTTCGAGAAGAGCGGCGCGCGTGCGTTGCTCGACCGCCTGCTCGAGGATGCGGAATTTCTCGGAAA